>JAYVBR010000104.1:0-4054 GCA_043750395.1 Bacteroidota bacterium
CAGAACTGGCTGACAAAATTGAAGTAAATGCATTGTATAAAAACGGCAAATATTTAAAATGTACAGGTTCGCAAACATTTACAAGCAATTATAAAATTGCACAGCTAAAAGCATATATCAATGCTTTAGAAAAAGCGAAAATAGAGGTTGTAAATCAAAAAATTAAAACAAAAGAAGAAGTAAAAAGTTTTGTCGAAGCAAATTCAGAAAAATCTACTTTGGTCCCCGACAAAACCACTACATTTTCTAAATATTTTTCTACAAAAATAGATAAAATAGTAATTTCTGTATTGCAAAAAGCCAAACCTGTCGAAGCAATTCATACCTATTATATTCCTAAATTTAAATTAAACAAATATAAGGAACTTGGCTATGAAGTTTGTGCAGATACCAAAGCAAAAAAAATGGGTATAATAGATCTAGATGGCAATTGGATTATTCAACCAACTTATTACGATTTATCCAGTTTGGGTTCACGAAATTATATTAAAGAAGTAACCGAGGAAGATAATACTAACATACTGCACTGGTTCGATAAGATTAATAAAAAATTAATTAAAACTACCTATTCTTTAACAAGTGAGATAGATGACAAAAATTGCAAAGATTTATTGTCGATTAAAAGCAATGATAAAAACAAGGATTATTGGTTAAGAGGAGTCGTAAATGTTGATTCTGGAAAAATAATTATTCCAATTGAATACGAAAATATTAAGTTTTCAAACGAAACGCTTCTTTGTCAAATGACAAACAAAAAAGGTACTAAAATTTTCAACAAAAGTGGCATACAAATTGGTTTTATAAAATATAACCAATAAAAATGATGGAATAATTTTCATCTGAATTATTTATTTAATAAAATTTATCACGAAATCGTTTTCGTTAAACAATTCTAAATACTACTTTTGCAAAAACATTACAACAACAACTTTTTTACTACAACCAATGACAAAAAACGTACAATACGAAAAAGAACTTTCTTTTCAAGCCGACCGCCGAAGAGCTGGAGTCGATTTAATCAAGATTATTAGCGATTTATGGTACGATAAATCAATAGAATTGGTACTTTTTCGAAACCAATTAATCGATAAAAACGTTTCAGATATTATGAACTTGCACGAATATGCAGGCGAATTTGTCGGAAAACCAATTTCAATTTTCGATTCTGTTGAAATTGCCGAAGCCATTTTTTCATTGGATTTACCGCCATCAAAACTCGATATTGGCAAGTTAACATTCGAGTTTCATCTTGAAGACAACAAGTATCAAGATGCCAAAGCATTCGTAGTCGACAAACTAAAAAACGCCAAAGCAACACACGAAATACAACCCAAAGACATTGTATTGTATGGTTTTGGACGAATTGGTAGACTTTTAGCCAGAGAATTAATGTCCAAAATGGGACAAGGCGACCAAATGCGATTGCGTGCAATTGTAACACGAGATAAAAACGATGCAACATCGCTAGAAAAAAGAGCTTCATTATTGAGATATGATTCAATTCACGGAGATTTTCAAGGTTCAGTAGTTGCCGATTTAGAAAATAATGCTTTGATAATCAACGGAACAACCGTTCACGTAATAACTGCAAACGCTCCCGAAGAAATTGATTATACAGAATATGGTATTAATGATGCTTTGGTCATCGACAATACTGGCGCATTTACAACCCAAGAACAATTGGCAAGACATTTAACGTCCAAAGGTGTCGATAAAGTCTTGTTGACTGCACCAGGAAAAGGCGTTCCAAACATTGTTCACGGCGTAAATCACAACGAATACAATCCTGACGAAGTCGATATTTTTTCGGCAGCATCGTGCACAACCAATGCAATAACTCCTATTCTAAAAGCAATCGAAGATACTTTAGGCGTTGTAAAAGGTCATTTAGAAACCATTCACGCATATACAAACGACCAAAATTTGGTCGACAATATGCACAAAAAATACCGTCGAGGTCGAGCAGCAGGACTCAATATGGTCATCACCGAAACTGGCGCAGGAAGTGCAGTTGCCAAGGCTTTGCCAAGTTTGGCAGGAAAATTAACTTCAAATGCTATTCGAGTTCCAGTTCCAAATGGCTCACTTGTAGTTTTGAATCTTGAAGTTGCAAAATTAACTTCGGTTGCAGATGTAAATGCTATTATGAAAAAATATGCACTTGAGGGCGAATTGGTCGAACAAATAAAATATTCATTGAATAACGAGTTGGTTTCATCAGATATTATTGGCACCAATGCACCAAGTATTTACGACAGTAACGCAACAATTGTTTCAGCCGATGGCAAGAATATTGTACTTTATGTTTGGTATGACAACGAATATGGATACAGCCACCAAGTTATTCGCTTGGCAAAATATATTTCTAAAGTTAGACGATATACCTATTATTAGTGGGTTAGATTTTTCTATGGCGTGACCCAGTCTCGTCAGAAAAAGACGATACTGGGTCGTGTCGTTCGCTCCCGCTTTTTTAAAAAACAATTGCCTCAGCCAAAAAAAGCTGTGGCAATTGTTTTTTAAAAAGAGCTCCACTTCCACCACTCACGCAATCTAAAGATTTAATAAAAAATTTGGTTCTACCACAAATTGAATGGGTTTAATAATTTACAATTTAAAAAAAAGCCACGACCAAAGTCTGAAAGTGCGAACAGACGAAGCAATTACGCTAATTTTCACTAATGAAAATAGTATATTAACTTCACAAATCCCGTTATCAAACACTAGAATTTGTGTAATTAAATTTTTGAAATTAACAATTTTTGTGAATTTGTGTAATTTGTGGTAGAAAATTTTTACCCACACAAATCGTGGTAGAACCAAAAATTTAAAACAAAAAAAATCTATTCTTTGGTAATCATAATTGATGCTTTAAAACCAGTTACCAAATTCCATTGATTGGCAGAAACTAATTTTTCAATATCATCAAAAACTTGAAATTCGGCCGTGTTTGGTCCAGAAGTTCCTTGGTTTAAAGCTTCAAAATCAATTTTATTAAAACCTTTTTCAAGCGCAATCTCTATTCCTTTAAAATAACCATCTAAGAAAACATTTTCATAAATTACGTGACCATTCAAATAAACTCTAATTAAATCGCCATCAATTTCACCAAAATCGCGGTATCTAATGTTTACAAATTTTGAATCTAATTTAAAGTTCCCTAAATCTTGATTGCCTCGAATTGCTTTAAAATCCTCGGAAGCAGGTTTTGGAAAACCATTCAACTTGTCAATAACATTGGCATTTGGATTTATAAAATTAGGTTGTGTATTTAAATTTATTTCTGGTTTATCTCCAATCACAAAACTTGGTTTTTTATTATCAATAAATAAACTGGAATTTGGCGTAAACAAAGGTTTTGTGTTTTGTATTGAATCTGAATTCGAAAAAAGACTTGATTTTGTTGGTTTGGGTTCAATTGGTTTCAATTCTGGTTTAGCAACAATAGGAAAATTCAAACCAAGTTTAGCTTTTTTTCCTGTTTCTGGTTGCGCATTCATACAAAATGAAAGCAAAAAAAATATAACTGACAAAAAAGTTAGCCTCATAAAATAGTACTTTTATTTCTAATTGTAAAAATAAACAATTATAACAATATAAAAACTTAAAGAATTGTTATTAAAACTAAAATAATTAATCGATGAAATGCAATATTTACCGTTTATTAACATTGATTGTTAATAAGTTAATAATTATATAAGTGTTTTTAATCGATTTTATGTGTAAGTTTGTCGAGTAATATTTAAACGTCAATGTTTATTTATATCAAATAAAAAAATAATTATGAAAATTAAAAATTTATTTACTCGCATTTTAATAATGATTGTTGTTTTAACTTCTCAACTATCAATCGCTCAAACACCAAAAAGAGAATTTTATAAAAACGGTCAAAACGGAATAGAATTAATTTCGCAAAGCAAATCTGGAACAGTAGTTATTAGCACTTATAATGCCAAAATGACAATTAAAGATGAAATTGCACAAAATTTCTATCAAAAATATTTAAAAAACGAAGTTAAATCAGATTCAATTATGGTCATTAGTAGCAAAAACG
>JAYVBR010000105.1:0-4047 GCA_043750395.1 Bacteroidota bacterium
ATTTCGCAACAAATATTGTTCAGGACCATAACCTTGAGTAAAATCTTTTGAGAATCTTGCACCAATTTTTGTATCAATATTTCCAAAATAGCAATCTTCGCCAGTTGGTTCGATTACGTGTAAATCAATGTCGGTATCTGGTGTATTCCAATTAAGGATTACACGAATAGAAACTGGCATTTTATTCAAATATTTTTTACCTAATTTATTGGTTTTTATTTCTGGATGTTCAGCTTTTATTCTGTTCAAGTCCATTAAAATTATATCTTCAATTCCTTGATACAAACCTGACATTTCCGGATAATAATTGGCTTGCAAACCTGTTAATAATTCATCGAATGCTGCTTGATATTGTTTATTGTCTTCGAGTGTCAAACCCAAATCTCGATGACTTTGTGGTTCGAATGGTCGCCATTTTGCAACTTGATTGGCTGTATAAAGTGCATCTTGATAAGCCTGCCATTGACGAAAAACATAGGTCAATGATTTGTATAATTGATGATTTTCTAGTCCTAAATCGGCAATATTACTCAAAACCAAAAGTGCTTTTTGCTTATCGCCTTGGTTATAAAAATAATTGGCAACATCAAAATAAAAATTAGGATTGTTTAAATTCTCTTCTCTTAGTTTAAGATAAGCTAGATATTTCGATTCTTTTTTTGCTTTTTTTAATGATTTTAAATACAATCTATCTGGATTCCAAGTATTTGTTTCGGTATTTATAGATTGATTTGAATTATTCGGAATCGAATCATTTATAGTTTTGTTGTAAGTAATATCAGAATTTATAATTGGTTCATTTTTAATAATTTTCGCCGCTACAACAACTTCTTCGAGAATTGGTTCGCTACTTTTTGAAACTTTATCTTTAGTAGCATTGCCATTTTTTGCATCAGAAATAACAACTTCGTTAGCGGGTGACGATAATTCTATTCGATTATAAGCAGGAGACGCTAGTGGTGGACCATAATCTGCTGGCGGATCAGCAACTTTAACCTCTACATCATTTTGTTCAGCAAATCCAGCAGCTGTCGGTCG
This sequence comes from Bacteroidota bacterium, assembly GCA_043750395.1. Taxonomy (GTDB): domain Bacteria; phylum Bacteroidota; class Bacteroidia; order Flavobacteriales; family Flavobacteriaceae; genus Flavobacterium. The sequence goes on from JAYVBR010000105.1 coordinate 1,039, forward strand.
ACCATATCGTTTTTTATTTAAAACAATTGGTTTGTTATATTTTTTGTTTCTCTTCCACCATTTATTTAGAATGTTGTGATATTCATCAATATTATTCCAATTGTTGGCTTCTTGTTCAAGAACAGAATCGCTTTCTTGTTTCTTTATTCTATCAAATTCTTGTCGCAACTCAGCTGGTGGCACAATATCATATAAAATATAATCATCAAGACTTTCAAGAACTATTAGCGAAGTGTTTTGAGTAATAATTCCATATTTATTGCCAAGAATTTCAATTTCTTCGGCATTTTTTTGGTATTGAATTTCGAGATTTGCAATTTTTTTCTGCGCCCAAAGTTTTTCTATGTTTACTAATTCAGAGTTGTTGTTTTTAGCATCAATTATTATTTTTTTCTCTATAATCGAATTGTTATCAAAACCAAAAAGTAAAGTAATTTCTGTTTGCAAAGCCATTGAAATTCCAGAAACGCTAAAATTACCAGAAACTGGAGTTCCAGCGATTGGGTACAAATCGGTTATGTAGATATTGTCTTTTATACCAAAAAATTTCATTGTTTGATAAACCAATTTATCTAAAGCCTTTTCAATATTTAATGAATTCAAGTTTATAAAATTGGCACCAGTTTGCAATGAACTGTAATTCAAAAAAGCATAATCTGATGATGCTGATGATGTTATTGTGTAAACTGGAACTTCAGATTTTGCCAATTTATTTTCGCTCAATGAAGATAAACCATCTGTGAAAAATAAATATTCATCAGTTTTGATACTAGTAGTTGTTGTTCCTCCACCAATTTTATCATCTTGATAAAAATAATCCTCAAATTTCACTTGAGAAAATCGAGTTCCACCATCATATTTTGCATTTTCGAGTTGGTTTTTTAAATCTGCCCAGTTTCCGTTTGCGATTGTATATTCTTTTTGAAATTTAAAATCATAACTCAAAAAATATAAAGACACTTGTGTGTTTTGAATTTCTTTGAAATATTTGTCTAATAAATCTAATTCTTTCCATATATCTCGATTCATACAGCTTAACGATACATCCCAAATTAATCCAATTATTTCTGGATTTTTCTTATGAATTTTTTTTCCTTCAACATTAGTATTGGCATAAAAATAATGTTGACCACTAACCGATTGCACAACAACGCTTGGGATTTCTGACTGAATAGGAATTTTAATCAATAATTTTTCCGACGGTTGATAATTGGTTTTTTTTATCGAAGTTTGATAAGATTTGTTCCAAGATGTTTCTTCGAAAATAATCTCAGAAGCTGCATCTCCAGAAATTGTTGGTTTTGAGATTGCGCCCAAAACATTAATATTAACTTCGAATTTATCTAATTTTTGAGGAAAACGACTTAATAATTGATAACCTAAATTATTTTTATCAAATTCAGTTAATTCTTGCTCATAACCAATGATTACAATTCTTTCAGAATTCGGATTTAACGGATAAACCCTTGTTCTAAAATTATTTCCATCAACTTTTTCGAGCAAACCAGGATCTACTCGACGGTGTTCAATGGCTTCAAAAACTTGTTTCCCTTTATTTTTATTAACTGGAACTGCTTCGCGAATTTTGCCATTTATGTCTATTGCATATCTAGAAACCGATACGCCTTCTGGCAACGGAAACAATAATTCGGCTTCCATTTGTCTTGTGCCAGAATTAAAAAAATGCATTTCTGCAGTTGTATATGCAATGTTTCCAACAACTTTAATGTTAACAAGCATTTGACTCATTTTGACCGATAAAGTGTCGTTTCCTCGTAAATTAAATTTTGGACTTTGCGAATTTGCATTAAAGCAAATAAAAAACAGAAAAATGGCAGTTACTTTTTTCATAAATTTAAATTGTTGCGTTAATAAATGTCTATTATATTTAAGAGAGCATTTTTAACAAAAAGGTTGGGAAGAGTTTTAAATATTAGTTTATAAATAATTGATTTTAACAGTAAAGCTAAAAATTATTCGATTTTTATTTTAAAAGATTTTTATTTTTTACAAGATATAAATTAATAAACAATTAATTTTGCATTTTATTATGTTATTCAAAATAAATGTTCAAAAAAATCCTCAATAAACTCGAAACCCTAATCATTTTTGCGCAAAGCAAATTAACAGAAAAGCAATTTATATTTCTGTCTAGCGTTTTAGTTGGAATTTCGGCAGCATTTGCAGTAATTATCTTGAAAACTTTTGCCCATAATGTATTTGTTTTTGCTGATTACATTACAAAAACATTCAAAATAGGTTTCATAACCAGCGTTTTACCAATAATCGGAATTGTTTTGACTGTATTTGTAATTAACAAAATTCTCGGTGGAAAAATCGAAAAAGGAACTTCGCAAATTTTGTTTGCAGTTGCCAAAAAAGCCAGTATTATTCCAGCCAAACAAATGTATGCGCAAATTATAACCAGCTCATTAACAGTTGGTTTAGGTGGTTCAGCTGGTTTAGAAAGTCCAATTGTAATAACTGGTGCAGCTTTTGGTTCTAATTATGCACAAAAATATAAATTAGGCTACAAAGAACGCACCTTATTAATAGGTTGTGGCGTTGCTGCAGGAATCGGAGCTGCTTTTAACGCACCAATTGCTGGAGTTTTATTCGCAATCGAAGTCTTGTTGGTCGATGTTAGCATTTCGGCATTCACACCAATAATGATCGCAGCTGCAACTGGCGCATTGACTTCGGCAATTGTTTTAGACGAAAGCATTCTACTGAATTTCAAACAACAACAAGATTTCAACTATCGCAATGTGCCATATTATGCGTTACTAGGCATTTTTACAGGATTTATTGCAGTATATTATGTTCGAAACTTTCAACGAGTCGAACATTTTTTCGCACGATTAAGATTAAAACCATATAAAAAAGCCATTTTTGGCGCATCAATTTTATCATTGATAATTTTTGTTTTTCCGACTTTATTTGGCGAAGGTTACGAAAGTATTAAAATATTATCTGATAAAAATCCTGGCAAAATTCTAGAAAATTCAT
>JAYVBR010000106.1:0-4045 GCA_043750395.1 Bacteroidota bacterium
AAATTTTCAAGGTTGTAACGACAAGAATCTAAAGTTCCGAAATTAGAGCTAATAGTTTGACCTTGAACCGTTACTTGAATTTGTTGATTTTCAATATTAGCACCTAAAGAAGCATAAAATTTATGCGTTTTTCCACCGCCACGAGTGGGTGGTGCACCTCGACCGCCAAAAAATATAACTTTAATTCCATATTTTCTAGAAATTGAAGTTATAGAATCTTTGGCTTTATAAATGCTCCAACTTGCCATCAAATAAACGCCATCTTTAGTTCCATCTGAAAAACCTAGCATTACAGTTTGCTTGTTTCCTCGATTTTGCAAATGTTTTTTATAAGAATCATTCAAATACAATTGTTCCATAATTTTATTTGCATTTTGCAAATCGTCGATAACTTCAAATAACGGAATAATATCAACCGATGGTTTATTCCAATTGCATAATTTGAAAAGTGCAAAAGTTTCTAAAATATTCAACGTTGATTCATTATTACTTATTATGTAACGGTTACAACCGAATTTACCATTTTTTTCTTGAATATTTTTCATGGCATAAATCGATTCTAAAGTCGATTTAGTCATTGTATCTTCAAAATCTAAAGGATTTAATTGAGCATTTAAAGTATCTAGAACCAAAAATCTACCTGCTGCATTTAATTCTGAATAATTTTCAGGAAAAATATTAAGTTTTAGCTTAGCATTATATTCAAAGATATTTCTAATATCAATATTATGAATTTTAGAATTTTGACGAATATCTAAAGTTGCAAAATGAAAGCCAAAAAGGTTTACTTTTCCGATTAAAACATTAACATTATCTAAATAAAGTGATTGATATTCGTTGATAATAATTTGTTTAATTTCGTTCAATTTTGATTTAGAATCATCTAATTCAATGAATATTTCTCCGTCTAAATAAAAAACAGATCGATAAAGTTTTAGTTCAACTTCGGTTACTAAAACATCTATTTTAGAGAAAGTTAACTTTCTTTTTAATTTTCGAATATCGGTATAATAACATTTTAAAATCGAAGTTCTCAATCGATTGGCAACCTGAAAAGTAATATCAGTTGTTACAAACCGATTTCCGTCTCGATCGCCACCAGACCAAAAGCCAAGATTCAAAATTGGGTTATTTATTGGTTCATTGTCGAAAATATTTTTATGCAAATACTGCATCATTTCGCCTGCAGTTTTATAAAAAACATTCTCTAAATACCAAACTAAGCTTACTGCTTCATCAAAAGGCGTAGGTTTTATTTTCTTAAAAAAAGGCGTTTTACCCAATTGTGCCAATAATTTTTTTATTGAAACTAAATTGTCATTATCAATGGCTTTGGTCGGATCAGAAATAATTCTTAAAACAGAACCTGGATAAAACTGATTTGGTTGTGCTGTTAAGACCGTTCTGATTTTAAAATTTTCAAGAAAAACCTTTAAATCTACTGTTTTATTTGTGGATTCGGCTTTTTCTTTTATGTTACGCAATGAGCCAAGACCTTCCATATTATTTACAATCGGAAACGCTGCGTCTTCAATAGCATCGAACAAAACTATTTGACGTTCAATATATTGAATGAATCTGAACATTAAATCAATTTTTTTTAGGATTGATTATCAAGAAATTTAGTTGAAAACTGATTCATAATTTCAATAGGAGAAATTTGATTTTTAAAACCTGTATCGCAAATTTCTGCAAATAAAGGCAATAAAACTCCAGTATTATTTATTTCGTAAAAGGCAAAGTCATAAATACACTGTTATAAATTTGGTGCTTAGACAATACATTTTTGTTAAAACGTTCGAGTTTAGTTGGCGTATATATATATTGATTTAGAATAAAAGCAAAATTAAAAAACCTCAAGCAGAAACTTGAGGTTTTAAAGAAAAAACTTTATAAATAAATTACATATTATTAAAAATAGTATGCATTAGTCGTTTTTTATCATTGATACTTTCTTCCAAAGAAATCATAGTTTCGGTTCTGTAAACACCTTCGATGTCGTCAATCATAAAAATGACTTCTTTTGCGTGCTTGGTATCTTTTGCACGAATTTTACAGAAAATATTAAACTTTCCGGTAGTTACGTGAGCAACAGTAACGAAGGGAATATCTTGTATTCTTTCAAGAACAAATGTTGTTTGCGACGTATTATTTAAGAAAACGCCAACATAAGCTATGAAAGAATAGCCTAATTTTTCGTAATCTAAAGTTAACGATGAACCAATAATAATTCCAGCGTCTTCTAATTTTTTAACCCTAACATGCACAGTACCAGCTGAAATTAAAAGTTTTTTTGCAATATCTGTAAAAGGAACTCTTGTGTTGTCAATTAACATATCAAGAATTTGATGATCTACTTCATCCAATCGAAATTTACTCATTTTTTTAATTTTAGTAGTTTAGTTTTTTAATATCTTTAATTATCTTTATAAAAATCAAATAATCATTAATAATTTATCAAATGTAGAAAAATATTTGTAATTAAATCATTAATTTTCCATTAAATATGTTAAAATTTTCTCCAATTGAAAAATCTACAATATCTTCTATTTCTGGAAAATTAGATTTTCTATTAAATAACAACTGATTTTCTGCATCAAAAACAAAATGACCGAAATCAGCATCAATATTGTTAATTTTTGCTAAAGTGGATTTAAAAACTATAATATTATTTTCTAATTTTTCTTCAAATTGAATTGCAAAATTAATAATTTTTTCTTGATTTTCAATAATAACTTTTACGTTTTTACAAATTATATCATAAAAAGTTGTAGAATTTTGAGGAATCAATAAATAATTGTCATTATTTTGATAATTATAGTTGTTTTTTAAAATGAAATCAAAACTTATCAAAAGTGATATAAAGATATATTTACGGGTAATTTCTCGATTATAATCATCTTGAAAATGTCCTGCTTCGAATAAAATAGTTGGCACACCCAATTTTTGAAAACTGTCACCAGCACAATTTGCATTAAAAGAATCATCAAAACGACCTATTTGATTGGGAATAAATTTACTTAATTGTAAATACATTTCTGCAATTATTAAAGCCGCCTTGGTTCTATTTTCATTATAATCGCAATTTTCGTTATATGAAGGAGCCAAAAACGAAACAGTAGCTGGTTTTCCTGAAGATGCAATGCCGTGAATAGTGCGTTGATCGTGCATATTGTAACAAAAATCAGGTTTAAATTCATTAAAAATCTGCATCAAAACGTTGCTTTCTGGCTGCGATAAATCCTTAAAATCACGATTCAAATCAACCCCATTAGCGTTTTCTCGAGTATATAAAAATGCACCATCGGGATTAAGAATTGGAATGATACAAAAAGTAAAATTTTTTAAAAAATCTGCACTTAAATCTGATTGAAAAAAGTTTAATAAATCGAAAATTGCCTTGGTAGTTGTGCTTTCGTTTCCGTGCATTTGAGACCAAATTAAAATTCGATTTTTACCCGAACCAATTGTGAAACTATAAATTGGCTTTTTTAAAACTGATAATCCAATTGTTCTTAAATTATTATTATTGTTTAATTCTTTAAGAATTGGTTCAATATTTTGAGATGTAATATATCTGCCAAACAATTTTTCTTGTTTGTTACTTATGTAAACTTCTTCGTAATTCATTTGCTTTTTTATTAGGTTACAAATGTAAACAATCTATTATTTACAAATGTAAACAAGTTGATTTTTAATAAAGTTTAATTATGTAAACAAAATTTATTACGTTTAATTGTGTTTATATTTGAATAGTTTACAATTATAGCTATGTAATCTAATTCATTTTTAAATTACTGTAAATCAATTTATAAAACGTCATTATTTAAAGTTAAAAAGATGTGTTTTTAATCCGTTTGTAAAGATTTACATCTGTAAATTTGGTGATGTAAATTTTATTATTTACATTTGTAACTTATTAATTTTTTAATATAATTTACAATGGTAAACACTGACGACTTCATCAAAAGATTAGAAATTATTCTTGATTTTTACTCACTTTCGGCTTCTGGATTTGCAGATAAAATTAAAGTACAACGATCTA
>JAYVBR010000107.1:0-9376 GCA_043750395.1 Bacteroidota bacterium
TAAAATCAAACAAAATCTTGTTTATTCACAAAACCAATTTAACTCATTAAGCTTAGTTGAGGTTGGTAAAAAAGGGGGTTTTAGATTTGCAAAATTGAATGTTGGACAATTGGCATTTTATGCGCAAGATGATATTAATATCAATGAAAATTTTAAACTTACTTTAGGTATTAGAACAGATAAACCTTTATATTTCAATACTTCGGAAAACATTACAAAGTATATTGATAATTCAGGTACAACTAGAAATGAGTCAATAGATTATTTTAATCCGCAAACAAATTCTTTACAAAAATTAGTTTCTACTCAATTACCAACAGATAAATTATTATGGTCACCAAGATTAGGATTTAATTGGGATACTTTTGGAAATAAAACTTTGCAATTGCGAGGTGGAACTGGAATATTTACAGGTAAATTGCCTTTCGTTTGGATAGGAAATCAAATTAGTGGTGCTGATGATGGTTTTTTACAAATCATGGATCCAGATTTCAAATGGCCTCAAGTTTGGAGAACGAGCTTAGGTCTTGATAAAAAATTCGAAAGCAATTATGTTTTATCCATCGATTTAGCTTACACAAACGAAATTAATGGTGTACATGTTCAAAACTGGGGTTTGAAAAACCCAACTGGACAATTAAATGGTGTTGATAAAAGACAGGTTTATCTTGCTACTGATAAATTAGCAAATAATGCTTATGTAATGACAAATTCAGATGCTGGAAGTTCTTTTAACTCTACAATTAAAATACAAAAGAATTTTTCTAATGGATTGTTCTTCAGCGCAGCATATAATTTTCTTATATCAGAAAGTGTAAACTCTATCGAAGCCGAAATTACAGGAGATGCATTTAATTTTAATCCAGCTCTGAATAATGTAAATGATGCAGTGGTTTCTAATTCTAAATATGGAGATAAACACAGGTTTATTGCTGTTTTGTCTAAAAAATTCAAATATGGTCAAGACGACAAGTGGGCAACATCAATTTCAACTTTTGGCGAATATGCTCAAGGAAATCGTTTTAGTTATACTTATGCAGGTAATATTAATAATGATAGTTCTGAGAACAATGATCTAATTTATATTCCAACTGCAACTGAAATAGTATCAATGGTTTTCTCTGGTTCTGTAACACAGGCTGCTGAACAAGTTCAAGCTTTTAATTCTTATATAGAACAAGATGATTACCTAAGCTCAAGAAGAGGTCAATATGCAGAACGTTATGGAGCATTATCTCCTTGGACAGCCAAATGGGATGTAAAAATCATGCAAGATTATAATTTTAAAGTTTCATCTTCTGCTAAATCAAAAAATACAATTCAATTAAGTGTTGATATTTTAAATTTCGGAAATCTTTTAAATTCAGATTGGGGATTAGTTCAAGTTCCAACATCAGTTCAACCAATTGGTGTTAAAGTTGTTGCAAATACACCAGTTTACTCTTTTTCAGGAACAGAAAGAAAAACATTTAATTATGATGCTAGTTTGGCTTCAAGATGGCAAGCACAATTTGGAGTTAGATATATTTTCTAGTTTTCTAAATATTTTATAAATTTGGTCTCTTTGAAAAAAGAGACCTTTTTTTATACTAAAACTCAAAAATGAAATACCAAAGATTAACCAAAGAACAATTCGAAGAATTGCACCAAGAATTTGTAAATTTCTTGGCAACTCAAACTATAGATAAAATTGAATGGGACAAACTAAAACTAGAAAAACCCGAAGTTGCTGAACAAGAACTTGATGTTTTCTCGGATTTAATTTGGGAAGGCGTTTTGACTCGTGCCGAATATTTAGAAAACTTCTCTAAAAATCATATTTTTCTTTTTCAATGTTTTGATACTTATTTAAAATCGATAGTTTTAATTTCGCAAGTAAAAGAAATAGATTTTTTGACCAAAGATGGTTTGCAATGGCTAAGCGATAATATGTTTACAGATAATATCGAAATGAAAATTGGCAAAAAACAGTTTACAGATGAACGTAATTCATCAATTTTTGAATTGATACAACAAGGTTCTTTCTTAAGCGATGGACAATTATTCAAACAAATAAATTCGATTGTTGAAGGATAAAATATCTAGAAATTGATTATATTTGATAAATAATTAAAAAATTATGGGAAATAAGATTATAGTTGAACTTAAAAATGAAAATGCTTTAAATCTTTTATATGATTTAGAAAAAATGGATATTTTGCAAGTTCTTAGTGAGCCTGAACCTGAAAAAATTTATAATTCTGGAAAAGTCGATAGTATTCCAAAAAATGAAATTATCGAAAAAATTAATATTGGAGAACGATTTGCTGGTCTTTTCACTAAGGAAGACAGCGATAGTTTGAAAGAACACGTTAAATTATCCAGAGAGGAATGGGACAATCATATTTAATTGATACAAATATAATTTCTGATTATTTAGAAAAATCATTTAATGAAAATGGAATGTCGTTTTTGAAACTAGTTTTAAATGATACACCTAACATTTCATTTATTACACAAATTGAATTATTAAGCTGGAAAACAAATCTTTATAAAGAAAATATTCTAATAGATTTTATTTCATTTTGTGAAATAATAAGTATTTCAGATGACATTATTTCAAATTGTATTAAAATTAGAAGGTCAAAAAAAATAAAAACTCCAGATGCAATTATTGCAGCAACAGCATTAACTTTTGATTATACAATTATTACAAATAATACCAAAGATTTTGAAAACATTGACGGTTTAAAATTCCTTAATCCTTATAAACTATAATGGAAAATAATATTTTACACCAAATTAGCAATCTTCGATTTGAATTAAATCTTCATAATCATAATTATTATGTCTTAGATAATCCATCAATTTCGGATTATGAATTTGATATTAAACTAAAACAATTACAAGATTTAGAAAATAAAAATCCAGATTTTTTCGATGAAAATTCGCCAACTCAAAGAGTAGGAGGAACCACCACCAAAAATTTCAAAACAATTGCACACGATTATCGTATGTATTCGCTCGATAATTCCTATTCAAAAGAAGATTTAATTGATTGGCAAAATCGGGTTCAAAAAGTTTTGGGCGATGTCAATCTTGAATATACCTGCGAATTAAAATATGATGGTGCGTCGATTTCGATAACTTATGAAAACGGTAAATTAGTTCGAGCTTTAACTCGTGGCGATGGTTTTCAGGGAGATGATGTTACTAACAATATAAAAACCATAAAGTCAATTCCGTTAAAATTGAAAGGTAATTTTCCTGCAAGATTTGACATTCGTGGAGAAATTATTTTGCCATTTGCTGGTTTCGAAAAAATGAATCAAGAGTTAATTGAAATTGGCGAAACGCCTTATTCGAACCCAAGAAATACAGCTTCTGGAAGCTTGAAGTTAAAAGAAAGTGCCGAAGTTGCAAAAAGACCTTTAGAATGTTTATTGTATTTTTTGATTGGAAAAGATTTGCCTTTCAATTCCCAATTTACGGGTTTGCAAGAAGCAAGAAATTATGGTTTTAAAGTTCCAAATGAATCGAAATTAGCCAATAATCTTGACGAAGTTTTCGAATTTATTGAAATTTGGGACAAGAAACGACATACTTTGCCTTATGAAACCGACGGAGTTGTTGTTAAAGTCAACTCATTTGCACATCAAGAAGAATTGGGATATACTTCAAAATCGCCTCGTTGGGCAATAGCTTATAAATTCAAATCAGAGCAAGTTTTTACTAAATTAAATTCGATTTCGTACCAAGTTGGTCGCACAGGTTCAATCACGCCAGTGGCTAATTTGGAACCTGTTCAATTAGCTGGAACAATTGTAAAACGTGCTTCTTTGCACAATGCAGACCAAATTGCAAAGCTTGATATTCGCATAAATGACACAGTTTTTGTTGAAAAAGGTGGCGAGATTATTCCAAAAATTATTAATGTTGATTTAGAAAAACGACCAAGCAATTCTGAATCAGTTATTTATATTACTCAATGTCCAGAATGCAACACAGAACTGGTTCGAACTGAAGGCGAAGCCAATCATTATTGTCCTAATTTTTATGGTTGTCCGCCACAAATTATTGGTCGAATTCAGCATTATATTTCAAGAAAAGCAATGGATATTGAAGGACTTGGTGGAGAAACAGTTGCGCTTTTATTCAATAACGGTCTGGTTAAAAATTATGCCGATTTATATGATTTGAAAGTCGAACAACTTTTGCCGTTGGAAAGAATGGCTCAAAAAAGTGCTGAAAATATTATAAATGGCGTTCTAAAATCTAAAGAAATAACATTTGATAAAGTTTTGTATGCTATCGGCATTAGATTTGTAGGGGAAAATGGAGCCAAAAAATTAGCCAAACATTATAAAAACATCGAATCTTTGAGAAATGCATCTCTTGAGGAATTGACTGCTGTCGAGGATTTTGGTGGGAAAACTGCTCAAAGTGTTATTGAGTTTTTCCTGAATACAGAAAATATATTAATTATCGAAAGATTAAAAACTGTTGGAATTCAATTTGAATTAATAGAGAAAATAAATCTTGATGCTACCAATAAATTAGATGGAAAAATATATGTAGTGTCTGGAGTTTTTGAAAAATTTTCTCGCGATGATTTAAAAAAATCAATAGAAAACAACGGCGGAAAAAATGGAAGTTCGATTTCTGCAAAAACCGATTTTGTTCTTGCTGGCGATAATATGGGTCCTGCAAAACTTGAGAAAGCCAATCAATTGGGAATTAAAATAATTTCAGAAGATGATTTTATTGAAATGTTAAAGTAATTTGAATATTTATCATTAAGTTTGTTAAAATTTAGTTTTAAAATGGATTCAAAAAAACTATTATTAATTTTTCCGATTGCATTGCTGATAGCTTATTTTGGCGCAGCTATTTTTTACGAACCAAAATACATATTTTTTATAAAACCATTTATTATTCCAAGTTTTATGGTTTATGCAATATTGGCGAATTATAAAAAATTAAACTTAAAATTTTATTTATTTGTACTATTTTTATATATCGGCGAAATTATAATGCTTTTCGGTTATCAATATATTCCTGCTTTAAGGATTGGGCTTTTAAGCTATTTGTTATGTTATATTTCTTTGATTTTATTAGCTTCTGAATTTGTAAAAAAGAATCAAATTTTATCGGTTTTTAAAGGTTTTACACTTTTTGTATTTGTTTTGAATTGTATTTTTTTAGTTGCAATATTGTATATTTTAATAATTTCTATTGATGATGTTTTGACTAATTTTATTATTGTTTTGAATACAATATCTGCCGTAGTTTTAGCAATTGTTGCTGTTTTATACTTGAGTAATGACAATAAAAGTAAAGCATTTTTATTTTTTTTTGGTGCTTGTGCATTAATAATTAATGATATTTTTTCGGCATTAGAAAGTTATTATTTAGAAAGTATGGTTTTAAACACTATTGAAAGATTGTTGCATTTTGCAGCATTTTATTTGATTTATTTGTCCGTAATTCAAGATAATTATACAGAAAAAAATAAAAGAGTTTTTATATGAAGTTAAGTCAAATATTACTTATTTTATTTTGCTTTTTCACTTCGTTGTGTTTCATCGGAATAATTTTCGAAAATGATACCGTTTTTATGGTTGGCAAAACAATTGTTTTTCCTTGCATTTTGTTTTATTATTTTGATCAAATGAAAAAAATAAATATTTTGTTTCTTTTGATTATGCTAATTTTCTATGTTGCAGATTTGATTATTGTTATTGATTTTGATAACAATACACAATATTTAGAAGTTCTTCTTAATATTAATAACCTGTTAATACTTTATTTAGCAATTAAAAATGTTGAAATAAAAAAGTTGAACTATCAATTATTAGTATTTACAATATTTCTTTTTTTTCTCGGCAGTGGTATTCAATATTTAGTTTATGATTTGATGCAAGATAAATTTGCAGAATTGGCAATCAAAATTTTTCTAACAGGAATTATTGTTTCTATTTTTAATAGTATTTCTTTATATAATTATCTTCTCAGAAACTGCTATGTGTATTATTATTTTGGATTTGCTTGCCTAAGTATGGGGCTTATGTATACTTTTTTTAATATATATAAATATGTTTATTATCTAGAAATTTTAAGATTATTGAGTTTAACTTTTAAAATAATAGCTTACTTTTTATTTGTAAAATATGTGATTTCTAAAGAAAGACGAGATTTAAAATTATTGCATTTTAAACAACAATAGTTCGACCTTTGGTTGCTAAATCTTTATTTGAATCCAAATAAAAATCAATTCGCCCAACATTTATGCCGTAACAACCAACCTGGTTTACTAAAACATCTTTACCTTCAATATTTTTAACTATCGTTGGTTTATCTAAAAAAGTATGTGTGTGTCCACCGATAATCAAATCAATGTCTTTGGTTAAAGCGGCCAATTTTAAGTCGCAAATTCTATCAAGTTCATTTTTATATGAATAGCCAATATGTGAAAGACAAATAACAATATCGCATTTTTTTTCAGTTTTAAGAATGCGAACCATATCTATTGAAATCTCTAATGGATCGTTATAAACTGTTTCTTTATAGTTTTTTTTATCGACCAATCCATTTAATTCTACACCTAATCCAAAAACACCAATTTTGATTCCATCAATAGTAAAAACTTTGTAGGGTTTTACGTGACCATCCATTATTGTATTTTTAAAATCGTAATTGGCAGATAAAAATTCGAATGATGCATTTGGCATTTGCGAAAGCAACCCTTCGAGACCATTATCAAAATCGTGGTTTCCAATTGCCGAAGCATCATATTTCATCATTGACATTAGTTTGAATTCCAATTCTCCACCATAATAATTAAAATAGGGTGTTCCTTGAAAGATATCGCCAGCATCGAGCAACAGAACATTTGGGTTTTCTTTACGAATTTCACTTATTAATGCAGCACGTTTTGCTACGCCGCCCATTCCTGGATTTCGAGGATCATCCATAGGAAATGGATCAATATAACTGTGAACATCATTAGTATGTAGAATTGTAATATGTTTAATATCAGCTGTTTTAAAACTACTTAACGATAATCCACCTAGTGTTAAAAATGCAGAACTTGCTGCTGTTTTTTGTATAAAATCTCTTCTTTTCATAATATTTTGAATAACAATTTTTATTTAACAGAAATTCTTGGGGTTTTGTCAACAACAACCGTTTCAACATCTTTTAAATAATCAATCAGAATGTTTCTTAACTTATAATCCATATCGTGTTTGCCTAAATTTTTCATAAAAAAGTTCATATTGTCGCCGCCAGTTGACAAATAATCAGATGTTGCAACCGAATAAACTTTATCTATTTCTAAAGGTTTTCCTTGAACTAAAATATTTATTGCTTTTTTATTAAAATCGATTGTAAAAGTCAATCCTGAAAGCGGATGCGGTTTTTTTCCTGCTATATAATAATCACAAATTTCAAGAATTTGTTCGCCTTTTAGTTCCATTATAAATAAACTATTTTCGAACGGAGAAATCTGAAAAGCGTTTCGCATTGTCAAATCGCCTTTTGGCAAAATTGAACGAATGCCACCGTGATTTAGTAGCACAATATCTATTGATTTTTGATTTCTTTTTTGATAGACTTTGTTGCCATAACTCAAGGTTATATCAGCCAAAAGCATACCGAGATTGGTTTGCCATTCGCCAGATTTATCTAAAATTTCAGGATTTGTTGCCAGAACTTCGGTCATATCTTTGTTAATTTTATCGCGATATGGTTTTATAAAGTTGTCTATTTCGTTATTTTGAGATAGTTTGTCTGTTAAAGAAACTTTTTTTCCTTCTATTTTGGTAACATAATTTTTTTGCTGAACACAAGAAATTATGGTTAAAAACATTAATATTAAAATAATTTTTTTCATCATAAAGTTATAGTTTTTTAATTTTACTAATACAATTGTTACTTAAATTCAGTAAGTTTGTAATTAAAGTAAAAGTAGTATGTTTTTGAATTACATAAAAGAATTTTCATTAAAAAGATTATTAAAAAATAGTTACCAAACATTAAAAATTAATCAATCTGTAACTCCAATTAAATCAGTGGGTTTACTAATTGACGAAAGTTATTTCGATAAAAAAGAAGATTTAATAAACGAATTAGTTGCCAGCGGAATTAGAAAAGATAGAATTAATGTAATTATTTTTAAGGATAAATTAAATGCCAACCAAGTTTTTTCTTATCCAACTTTTAATAATAAACACATTTCTTGGAACGGAAAATTCACAGAAAATGTAGTTCTAAATTTTGTTCAAGAAAAATTCGATTTATTAGTAAATTATTATGATGTTGAAAAATCTTCCTTGTTATTAATTACAAATAAATCTCAAGCCAGTTTCAAAGTCGGTTTTTCAAGTATTGACAAACGTTGCAATAATTTAATGATTGCCACAAATGTCGAAAATTACAAAGTTTTTGTTTTCGAATTATTCAAATATCTAAAAATATTAAAAAAAATATAATATGCAATCACTTATTGGCACTGGCGTTGCGCTAGTTACTCCATTCAAAAAAGATTTTTCTATCGATGTCGAAGCATTAATAAAATTAGTTAATTTTCAAATAGAAAATGATATTAATTATATTGTAATTCTTGGTACAACAGCCGAAAATGCAACTTTAGATAACGAAGAAAAAGAATTAGTAATCGATACAATTATCAAGGCTAATAACGGAAGAATACCATTAGTTTTAGGAGTTGGTGGCAACGACACGCGCCAAGTTGTTAATGAGTTAATAACCAGAGATTTATCAAGTTTTGTTGCGGTTTTATCGGTTTCTCCTTATTATAACAAACCAACACAAGAAGGAATTTACCAGCATTTTATGGCTGTAGCCAATGCAAGTTCAGTGCCAATAATTTTATATAATGTTCCGGGACGAACCTCAAGCAATATGATGCCTAGCACAGTTATTCGATTAGCAAATGATCATAAAAATATTGTAGCGATTAAAGAAGCCGCTGGCGATATTGTTCAAGCAATGAAAATTATTGAGGGCAAACCCAAAGATTTTTTAGTGATTTCTGGCGACGATATGATAACTTTACCAATGATTTTGGCAGGCGGAAGTGGCGTAATATCAGTTATTGGAGAAGGTTATCCGAAACAATTTTCGAAAATGGTTCGTTTAGGACTAGAACGAAAAGTCGATGAAGCTTATATAATTCATTATCAACTAGCCGAAAGTATCGATATGATTTTCGAGCAAGGAAATCCAGCTGGTGTAAAAGAAATCCATAAAACACTCGGATTGTCAGAAAATACAGTTCGATTGCCATTAGTAAATGTTGACGAAAATTTAGCCAAAAGATTGTCTAATTTTACTAAAAATTTAAAATCTGAAATTTAATCTGAGCCTGAAATAG
>JAYVBR010000108.1:0-4040 GCA_043750395.1 Bacteroidota bacterium
CCATAGCACAAAACATTAGTCGAATCGACCATTGCCATTAATGCTTCGGGTTGTTCGATAGTAACAGAAACTGGTTTACAACAAAAATTAGCATCTGAAATAATTGCTGTATAAGTTCCAGCAGCTAGACTAGTTTGAGAAAAACTAGTGCTTCCGTTACTCCAAAGAATGGTGTATGGCGCCGTTCCGCCAGATGCTGATGCAGATGCAGTTCCGCTAGAATCGCCGTAACATAAAACATTGGTTGAAGATGCTGAAACTACTAGCAAAGAAGGTGAAGAAATTGTTGTAGAAACATTTTCGGTACAACCGTTAGCATCTGTAATTATGGCTGAATAAGTTCCTGCGGAAAGTCCAGATTGAGAGAAATTGGTGTTGCCATTACTCCATAAAATAGAATAAGCAGGTGTTCCGCCCATTGCCGATGCAGTTGCTGTTCCGTTGTAACCGCCATAGCACGAAATATTGGTTGAAGAAGCCGAAGCCATTAACATTTCTGGCACGTCAACGTACACAGTAATGGACTTACAACACAAGTTCGCATCGGTAAGCATTGCTGTGTAGGTTCCAGCGGCTAAATTAATTAAATTAAAACTTGTGCTTCCATTGTTCCAAAGAATCGTGTAAGGAGCAGTTCCGCCCGAGGGGATGACTGTTGCTGTTCCGTTAGTTAAGCCATAACAAGTAACATCAATAGTTGATGTTGTTGCCATAAGCATTGAAGGTTGTGAAATTGTAAATGCGTTTAGTCCAGATGCTGTATTACCAAGAAAATCGGTTACAGTAACTGTATAACTTCCAGCTAATAAATTAGAAAAAGTAACATTATTACTCGCACTAGTTATCGTGTTTCCGTTAGATAATGTAAACGTAAAAGGAGAAACGCCACCGTTAACTGTCACTTTTTCGCGACCATTATTTCCTAAGTAACATTTAACATCGTTAAGGAGTGTTAAACTTGTAATCGATAATTGAGTTGAGTTACTTTCAGAAAATTGTTGGGCAATTAATTTTGCTGTCGATACTAAATTGGGAATGGAACTTGTTTGTAAGTTATCTCCATAAATTCCGTTAGCAATTTTTAAGAATTGTTGAACGGTTTTATCTTTGTAAAAACCTTCTTTAATTTTAAAATTGGCTAATTTCTCGGAATTTGTGAAATATCGAGAATCATAAAAGTCAAAACCTATAGATAATGTTAAAGCGATTAATTGTTTCGCAAAAAGATTATTATAGGAATCAAGATTTAATTTTTTGTCTGACGAGAAATGGTTCGTATAACTTTCTGAATTTAGAAAGTTAACGATTTCGGAGTACGAAGTAAATGATAGCTTTTTCGTACCGTGTCCAATGGAAACTCCATCAGGGAAAGCGGTTTCGAAATTTGCTTCATTGTAACTTCCGGGATTAAAATCCCAGCAATGAGCGTTCCAGACTACGTTAGTAGTTTTTTTGGAACCATTACTTTTTTTGGTTCTAGCTTGTAAACTAAAACACAAAACACACAAAAACAAACAACTAATTAGTTTTGTTTTCATAATAATGAATTAAAAAAATTAAACAATTTTGAAAAGAATTTTAATTCTTTTCTTTCCTACAAAATATTGGCTTTCAATATTTTAAGTTAAATTATAATAATTTTTAAATCACTAATATAAAAAAACGTTAACTAACATCTAAATCTGTTAAAATATGTATTTTTAAAAATTTAACAGTAAATTTATGCTCGTTTTATGTTCAACAAATGTTATTAAAATATCATATTATAAGCAATAGATTACATTTAATATATTAAATTTATTAAAATAAGTATATTATTAAATAATATGTAAAAATTTGATTAAAATTAAATTGATTTTAATTTAAAGCTTCTTACAAATAGCATTAAGTTTTTACTATAAATAAAATTTTACAAAACCAACAATCCAAATTCTCTTAAAGTATTTATGGGTTTCGAAAACCAAAACAACTCAAAATCAGTGAAGTTTAATTCAAAATCAGATTTTAAATCATTGAAATTATGAGTTTTATAATTTGATAAAGTAATTTTATTCAAAATTCCAACAAGCCACTCGCCTTCTGATTTATTGGTTTGAATTGAGAAACTTTCTTTTTTATCGTGAAATGTCAATTTTAACATTTCCCAAGAATTTCCTTTTTTTGTTTTTACAAAACTTTCTAAAGTTGGCTTCCCTCCTATCCATATGATTTTGGCGGTTGGTTTTATGTTGAAAACTTCATTATCATTTAAGGAATCGGCAATAAAATTTTCGTCAATTTTGGTTTTTGGGATCTTGAAGTCAAACCATTCTTGCAAATCAAAATCAAAACAAATGCCGTGCATGTAATTGAATAGAGATTTTTTTAATCCGAAACTAAATTTATCGTGATCGATGCCAGTTTTATCTTTAAAATTGACGTCGTTATTTGCAAAAAGCCCATACAAACCACCAAAAGGAAGTGTGTTTTCATTTAATCCAATAGGAATAACTCCAAATTCTTCGGGATTCATTCCAACTGGACTGTGAGCCGTCATTGCAAATTGATGCCAAAAACCAGATTGTAAAACGCCAACTTCGAACAATTGACGCACCATTTCTAAGCTATCGACAGTTTCTTGCACTGTTTGCGTTGGGTAACCGTACATTAAATAAGCGTGAACCATAACGCCAGCTTGGGTAAAATTTCTGGTTACTTGAGCAACTTGTTCAACTGTTACGCCTTTGTCAATCAATTTTAGTAATCTATCCGATGCCACTTCGAGTCCTCCTGAAACTGCAATACAACCCGATGCTGCCAATAAAACGCATAAATCTTGAGTAAAACTTTTCTCAAATCTAATATTTGTCCACCAAGTTACTGATATTTTTCGTCGTAAGATTTCTAAAGCAACTTCACGCATTAAGGCTGGTGGGGCAGCTTCATCGACAAAATGAAAACCGTTTTGACCTGTTTGAATCGATAATTCCTCAATTCTATCGACAATGATTTTGGCTGCAACAGGTTCATATAATTTGATGTAATCTAAAGAAATATCGCAAAAAGTACATTTTCCCCAATAGCAACCGTGCGCCATTGTTAGTTTGTTCCATCGTCCATCAGACCACATTCTGTGCATTGGATTTACTATTTCAATAACCGAAATGTATTTATTTAATTGCAAATCAGAATAATCTGGCGTTCCAACTTGAGATTGTTTGTAATCTTGGCGGGTAGAATTGTTTTTGTAAACTACTTTTGCGTTTTCGAGAATCAAAGTTCGTTTAAAATCCATTTCTACTGGACTCGATGTGACAAAATCATATAGAATTTCAACTGGTAATTCGCCGTCATCTAAAGTAATAAAATCAAAAAACTCAAAAACTCTAGCATCGGTTATTGACCTTAATTCGGTATTTGGGAAACCGCCACCCATCGAGATCTTTATTTCTGGATAATTTTTCTTTACAAATTGTGCGCATCGAAAAGCAGCATATAAATTGCCAGGAAAGGGTACCGAAATCAGAAATAATTTTGGATTTATGGTTTCGATTCTATCTTTTAAAATTCTTAATGTAATTCTGTCGATATAAGATAAATCTTGATTCAAAACCAAATACAAATCGTCAAAACTATTGGCACTTCTGCCCAAACGTTCTGCATATCTTGAAAAACCAAAATTCTCATCAATGCATTCTACAATAAAATCAGAAATATCTTCGAGATATAAAGTTGCGAAATGCTTGGCTTTGTCTTGGGTTCCCATTGTTCCAAATGCCCAATTGGTATCTTCGAGTTGAGCAAATCGAGAAGCTTGTGGCAAGAAGTTATCGCCACAGATTTGCAAAGCCAAAGTAGGATTCTTTCCTTGCAAGAAAGCAATTACTGGATCGATTGTTTTTAAATATTCGTCTTTTAATGCAAGAATTCGCTGTGAATTTAGAGAAAAATTGATTTGATTCTCTCGAAACTTAAAACTTGAAACTTGAAACATTTCTTGTAAACCTTGCTTCGAAAACAATTCCAAAATAACTTCAATTCCAATATCGGCTTGGGTTGAA
>JAYVBR010000109.1:0-4032 GCA_043750395.1 Bacteroidota bacterium
TTACATTTTGATTTTGCGATTATAGATGACGCAGATTAAACGGATTTACGCAGATTTTTATAAAAAGATTTTGAATTTTGAATTTGACTCTTGCGTTAGGGATAGAAATGGAAATCCTTTTTTTATTTTTCTTAAAAAAAGATTGCAATGAATAGCCCGACCCGCCTTTTCGGCGAGGTAACGCCCAAAAGAAAAACTCCTCGATTAGGAGAAGTTTTTATATAATTTATCTTTTATCAACTGCTTTAAAATCTCTTAGCGGATGACCAGTGTAAACTTGTCTTGGGCGACCAATTGGTTCTTTGTTTTCGCGCATTTCTTTCCATTGTGCAATCCAACCTGGAAGTCGACCGATTGCGAAAAGTACTGTAAACATATCAGTCGGAATGCCTAATGCTCGGTAAATTATACCTGAATAGAAATCGACATTTGGATATAATTTTCTTGAAACGAAATAATCATCTACAAGTGCAGATTCTTCTAATTTTTTGGCAATTGCTAGAATTGGATCGTTAACACCTAATTCTTTTAACACTTCGTCGGCTGCTTTTTTGATGATTCTGGCTCTTGGATCGAAATTTTTGTAAACTCGGTGTCCAAATCCCATTAAACGGAATTCGTCGTTTTTGTCTTTGGCTTTGGCAAGATATTTATCGGCATCGCCACCGTTTTTTTGAATTTCTTCGAGCATTTCCAAAACAGCTTGGTTTGCTCCACCGTGCAATGGTCCCCAAAGTGCAGAAACTCCTGCAGAAATAGATGCGAATAACCCTGCGTGAGACGAACCAACCATTCTTACTGTAGATGTAGAACAATTTTGTTCGTGATCGGCGTGAAGTATGAATAATTTGTCTAAAGCAGCGACAACAACTGGATTAGGAGCATAAGGTCCAGTAGGCAATTTGAACATTAATTGCATAAAATTTTCTACATAACCTATTGTGTTATCATAATAATTTAACGGATAACCCATTGATTTTCTGTAAGTCCAAGTGGCAAGAACTAGAAATTTACCCATTGTTTTGCAAATGGCTTCGTACATTTCTTTTTCGTTGTCGACGTTGACTGTTTTTGGATTGAACGCAGTTAATGCGCTTGTTAACGCAGATAAAACACCCATTGGGTGAGCCGTTTTAGGAAAACCATCTATAATGTTTTTCATTTCTTCGTTGACCAACGTGTACTTGCGAATATTGGTTTCGAAATCGCTTAATTGTGTTTTTGTTGGTAATTCGCCAAAAATTACCAAATAAGAAACTTCTAGAAAATCGGCTTTGTCAGCTAAATCTTCGATTGAGTAACCGCGGTAACGCAAAATTCCTTCTTCGCCATCTAAAAAAGTGATTTCTGATTTGCAAACGCCTGAGTTTTTGTAACCTGGATCCATTGTTATTAATCCTGATTGATCACGAAGTTTGCTAATGTCAATTGCGGTTTCGTTTTCGCTGCCTGTTAATGTTGGCAATTCGTATTTTTGTCCGTCGTATTCTAATGTTGCTATTTTTGACATAATAATGTTGTCTTTTTTCTTTATAATTCTACAATCTTACAAACATAGCAAATTAAGTTTTGATTAAAAAACTTTTACGGTAACGATTTCGTTAATTGTTTTATAAAAAATATGTTAGATTGGTTTTAACCATTTAATTGAAATTTAATTTAAAACATATAAGTCATTTAAGTTCATTTAAGCATAATGAACTTTGGATAATTTTTATAAAAAAATAACCCTGTCAAAGTTTTAAACTCTAACAGGGTTGGTTAACCAATAACCAAAAAATAATTCTTTTAATTTTTGATGCACTGCCGTGCATCTCTGCAAAAAAATTATTCTTTAACTATTTTCTCAACTTTACTTCCTTTATCAGTTGTGATTTTTAGGAAGTAAATTTTTTGAATTTAAAATTGATAATGAAATTTAATTTTAAATACATTTACAAAATTTGTTTCCAATTTTCATCATTGTAAACGTCATTTTCTTTTTCGCCTGCAATAAGTTTTTGAGCTAATTCTTTCATTGCTTCGGCGTTTTCTTCGTTATTGATGATACAATCAATTACATATTTTCTTACTCCAGCAACTGTTTCATCAACTAATAACATTTGTTTATCTAAATCTTGCTGTGCCATAACAAGATTGGCTTCTGCAAGTTTTTCTGTCAAAATTGCTTCTTCATAATTTTCAATAAACGTATCAATATCTTCAAAATCAAAGTCAAAAATTCCGACTTTGGCAAATCGTTCTTGGCACAATTTTTTAAATTCTCGTAAAATATCTGGTTGGTCAATGAGTGGCTGTTGTTCGACCCATTCCATCATTTCTTCATCTGGTGAATCGCCTTCTAGATAATAAATTATTTTTTCGGTATATTTGGTTTTCATTATTCAATTTCAATTTCGTTAATTTCTTTCATCAATTTGTCTGTTTCGCTCAAAGCAACAATTATTTTTTGATAATGTGCAATATCGTCAAATTCTAATTTTCTGCCTTTTCGGTCTTTGAGCCATTTTTGTGCTGGTTGGTAACCGCCAATATAAAAATTCCACGCCACTTCGGGAACATTTTCAAAATTTTGCGTTTCGTTTATGTACACATTTCCGTTTTTGAAAATTGGTTTTTCTACAACACAATCGCCGTCAATGTTAAATTGGGTGATGTAATCTTCAACTTTTGGGCTTTCTAGCAAATGAATTTCTCGTATTTGTGAACCCAAAGCCACCAAATCCCAAAATGTTTTTATGTTTTTTGGATAAGGAATTTTTGGAAAATCTATTTTTAAAAACTCTTTGTATTTTTCTCTATAATTTGGAGAATGCAAAACCGCATAAATATAATCGAGAATGTCAATAGGATTTAATAACGAATGATTCCTTTTTGAAACAGATGCATTTGGATTATTTTGTAAAGCTTTAATAAATACGTCTTTGCCAGTTTCAAAAGCATTATTTGGATTAGGATTGAAAATAATACCCAAACCTTTTGCAATTTTATTTACAATTTCCAAGTTTAAATTTGGAAATCTTTCTTGGTTTAAATCTGTGGTTAATTGTCCGTTAGTTTCGGGATAAAGATATAATGGGAACGTTGATGTAATTTCACTTGTCCGATTTGAAACATATGAACTTTCAATAATTTTATTTGAAATAAATGAGTGCAAATAATTATCTCCCGTTTTAAATTGTTTGCATAAAGCAAGACCAATATTTTTATCTTTAAAATAATTAAGCATTATTTTTTCTCTTGCTCTTTCTACTATTTTTACATCATAATAAATAAATCTATCGTCGAAAGGTCGATAAGAAATGCTTTTTACTAAAATTTGATTAGCATCAATTGAATAAAATTCTGAAACATTTTTTAGCAATTGTGTTTTAGAATTATTTATTAATATAGCATCTTTAGCAGTAGCAATTCCTACATTATTTGTCTTAAATAATTCATTAATATCAAAACCATTATCATAATTTTTCTGTTCATCAAAATCTTTATTTACGAAAAAATAATTTGGTGCAACATTTGGTAATTCAACAAAATCAATAATTTTTATAGCATTTTCTGAAAGAAAATCATATTTAAAATCTCGTTTACCAAACAAATCATAATGAAAAACTTTGCCCAATTCTGTTGGTTTTTTCTTTCCAGTTTTCACAAAAATGGAAATTGCAACTCCTTGCATAATATCAAAAACATTTACATCAGCCGAACCATCGGGCGAAGTTTCTTTCTTTTTAGAATTTCCGTGTAAATCAATAGTATATATTTTATCGTATGTTTTCAACAAGTTCCAACGCATTCCTCTAAAAGTTGGATTGTCTAAAAATCCGTGCGGATTTATAAATGCCAAAACTCCGCTACCGTTTCGCTCAATATAATGTTGTCCGTAACGCAAAAATTTTACATAATCGTCGTTAATCCATTTTGGGTTTCGTTCTTTAAGTTTTTCTTTTCCGCCTGGTTCTTTTTTATAATCTTCCATTAATTGCATAATCCATTCGCCTTTGTTTTTGCTTTCGCCACTATATGGCGGATTTC
>JAYVBR010000110.1:0-4031 GCA_043750395.1 Bacteroidota bacterium
AATGGCAGTTAGTGTTACAAAAATTTCTTTTTCGTTGTGTGTGCCCGAAAAGTTGCCTACAAAATTGCTAACTGCGGTTTTTGTTCCAGTTATTTTGGAGATATTTGGTTTTATACTGACATTTGATTGTGCTTTTGATTCTTGGCATGAAAATATTGCTAGAAACAAAATGAAAATTTGAATGACAATGATGTATAGTTTTTTTGGTTAAAGATTAATCGAAAGTGATTTTGCGGATTTTGTGGTTGCCTGTGTCTACAACATATAGATTGCCCTGAGAATCTATAGTTATTCCATGTGGGCCATTAAATTGAGCAGATGCACCATTCCCATCAATGAATCCACTACTGCTTCCTGCAACGGTGGTTACCAACCCCGTTGGAGAAATTTTACGAACTTTATTATTTCGAGACTCAACAACATAAAGGTTTCCTGCTGCATCAATTGTACTACTACGGAGACCATAAAATTTTGCATTGACACCTTGACCATCTGCAAGCCCTTGAGTGCTACCTGTGATAGTTGAAACTTGTCCTGTAGACGATACTTTACGAATTTTATTGTTTAATAGGTCAGAGATAAACAAATTTCCTGTTGCATCAATTTCGATACCGTCTTGGAAATCGAATTTTGCAACGTTGCCTATACCATCAGCAAAGCCTGACGTGCTTCCTGCAATTGTTGTGACTAAACCATTAGGAGTTATTTTACGGATTTTATGATTGACGTGATCAGTAATGTATAGGTTTCCTGCATTATCAATTGTAATACCTACGGGTGCAGAAAATTTCGCATTAACACCTTGACCATCAGTAAATCCTTCGGTGCTTCCTGCGATAGTTGAAACTTGTCCTGTTGAAGATATTTTACGAATTTTATTATTAAATACGTCAGTGATATACAAATTTCCTGCTGCATCAATTGCTACATCTTCGGGGAAATCAAATTTTGCTAAGCTGCCTATGCCATCAGCAAAGCCTTTGGTGCTTCCTGCAATTGTTGTGACTTGACCGTTTGGAGTTATTTTACGGATTTTATGATTGAAAAAATCACCAACATACAAATTTCCAGTTGTGTCAATAGTAATGCCTCTTGGGGCATTAAATTGAGCATTTGTACCTTGTCCGTCTTGAAAACCGCTTCCATTTCCTGCAATTGTCGTAACCGTAGTAGTAACTATAGACTCGAAATTCCCACTTTCGGCATTGGCGCCAGCAATAACGACCTTTATTTTACCTGAACCTGCACTTGGTGGAATGGTAATGGTCAGTTGCGTTGCCGTGCTGTTTACTACTGAGCAAACTTTTCCGTTTATAGTTACAGCATTGTTGGCAGGTGTGGTGCTAAAGCCTGTTCCCGTAATAGTTACTGGTGTGTTTTTTGGTCCTGTGGTTGGGCTTATGTTAGTTATTGCTAAATTTACTATTAGCCCATCGGGTGTCTCAGTTGTATCATTGTCTTTTGAGCAAGAAGTAATAAGCACGAGAATAAAAAGTGTAAAGTAATTTTTAAGATTTTTCATAATATTTATATTTTAAAATATTTTTTCAATTATTAACCGATTGTAAAATTGAAGTAAAATAAAACTGTTTACAATACGTAAATGCGAGTATTAAAATGAAATATAATTTTTTACAAATTATTTATAATCAATACTTTAACAATAATTGCATTTTTATTACGCACAAAAAATACGCTCTTTGGCGTATCTGTTTTTTTTTAATTTTTTTTAAAGATTATTTATTTGTATTAAAAAGGTGCTTTAATTCTGATTTTTAAACCATTACTGTTTTCGATTTTTAGGATACCTTTTAAGTTGGTAATTCTCTTTTTTAGATTCGTCAATCCATTACCGAAATTATTGGCTTTATGAATTCCTATACCATTATCGTGAATTTGAATCAAAAGTTCTTTTTTTTCTGTTGAAGAAACGTTAATTTGAACTTGGTTGGCAACAGAATGTTTGACCATATTATTGAGAATTTCTTTAATACAAAAAAATAAATTTTTTCTAGAATTTCCGTTCAATATTTTATTTGAAATAGCTTCTATATCTTCAGAAAAAAACAATTTAATTTCAGTTCCTTCTAAAAATTTAAAAGCATATTGTTTTACATAATCACAAAAATTTTGAACGTTGTTGTTGTCTGTATTTAAAGACCAAATAAAGGTGTTTAATCTTTGAGAAATTTCTGAACTTGTATAACTTATTTTATTAATTAGTAAAGTTTGCTTGTCATTGGTCACGTAATTTTTTAGTAAATTAGTATTAATCAAAATACTACTCAATTCACTTCCAATGTCATCATGAAGGTCTTTGCTTATTTCGTTTTTTTGATCTAATAATAGTTTTTGCAATTTGTTTTTTCTTCTAATTATTATAATTACAAGAGACAAAATTAAAGCCATAAAAAGAGCTGCAACAAGTTGTAATATTTTTATGTTTTTTTGTTTATCAAGTTCATTTATTTTAGATAATAATAATTTATTTTTGCTGTTAATATATTGACTAGTAATGTTTTGAATATAAAAATTTCCGTTTTTATTAATGTCATTATCAATCGATAATAATTTTTCTTGTAACGCTAATTGCAAATTAATGTTGTTCATTTTTTTGAAAACCATTAATGATTGATCGTAAAAAAGTCTTTTAAAAGTTGGGTTTATATTATGATTTGAAATTAGGTTTTGTCCTTTTTCAAAATAATATTTCATCTTTTGAGTGTCATCAGAAAAACATTCTGCTAAATTTCCATATCCTAATAAAGCAGTATCATAAATTGATGCATTTAATGATGTTTCTATACTTTTTTTAAAATAAAACTGAGCAGAATCTTTTCTGTTTTGTTCTATAAACAATTCTCCAAAAGTACGTTCAACATTAGCTATGCATCTATAATCTTTAAAAATTTTAGCAAATTTGTAAGCCTTTTTGTTATAAAAATAGCAAGAATCCAATTGATTCGTTTTAATTTTTAGTTGGGCAATGTCATTATAAATATATTCTTTATTGATTAAATATCTTTTGTAATTAGACTTAATTTTTACAGGAAAATATTTTTTAGCTTTGTGAAAAAAATCTTCAGCTTTAGATAATTTTTCCATTTCATACAAATTAATTCCTTTTAAAAGATATGCGTTTGAAATGTATAAACTATCATTAATCTTTTTTGCTAATTCGATAGATTTTTCTGCTTCATGCAGACCGAATTGGTGCAAACCCATATAATAAAAAAGTTCAGATTGCAAGCTGTTTGAGTAATATTGCAGCGTATCGTTTGGATTATTTAAAAGCATTTTTTTAGAAACATTCAACCACTTTTGAGAATCTTCTATTTTATCGTTTTCTAAATAATATTCAGAAATAGCTATTGATTTAGAAACTTTAAAAATGCCGTTTTTACAGTTATTAAATGCAACTTTTTTTTCAGATATTGTTTCCTGAGAAAAAACAAACATCGACCATAACATTAAAAATAACATGTAACCAAATTTCTGTTTCATTTATTCGTCATCGTTTTAAATATACGTTTACGGCTTCGACTCTTGTATTTACATGTAATTTTCCATAAATATGTTGAATGTCTTTTCTAACTGTTCCGCTACTTATCTGCAAATCATCGGCCACTTCTTTATTCATTTTTCCAGTAGCTAATAAATCTAAAATTTCATTTTCGCGCGGTGTTAATAACAATACACTCTCATCAACTGATTCAAACTTAGAAAAACTAGCAACTACTTTTCTGGCAATACTACTACTCATTGGACTGCCACCATCAAATAAGTCGTTTAGCGCGTCTATAATTTTTGTTGGTCCTTCTGTTTTTAGTATGTAGCCACTTGCTCCGGCTTTTAAACTTTTAAAAATAATTTCATCGTCTTCATACGAAGTACACATTAAAAAAAGAAGTTTTGGATTTTTGGCTTTTAAAATAGCAACGCATTCGAATCCGCTGTAACCAGGCAAATTCACATCCATTAGCAAGGCATCAATTCCTATTTTTGGTACCGTATCTATTGCAACTTCAGCG
>JAYVBR010000111.1:0-4029 GCA_043750395.1 Bacteroidota bacterium
AGAACAACTATAGAGTTTATAGGGCTTTGGGAACATTTAAATAACCCCGATTTCAAAGGGGTCGAATTCGACTCCTTTCTATTTGCAGCAGGTAGCAACTCATTTACACTTTCCCCAACAAAATGGATAGAAGCAACAAATGCGAAAGGTATAATATCAAAACAAGGTAATAATGGCGGTACATTTGCTCATAAAGACATAGCTTTTGAATTTGCCAGTTGGGTAAGTTCAGAGTTCAAACTATACTTAATCAAAGAATTTCAACGTCTAAAAGAAGATGAAAATGACCGCTTAAAACTTGATTGGAATTTGCAACGCACATTGGCAAAAGTCAATTATCATATTCATACAGATGCCATTAAAGAAAATTTAATTCCCAAAGAATTAGATAAAACCCAAGTAAATTTCATTTATGCCAACGAAGCCGATATGATCAATACCGCACTTTTTGGCAAAACTGCCAAACAATGGCGAGACGACAACCCAACCGCCAAAGGCAACATAAGAGATGAAGCTACCATAGAGCAATTGGTAGTTTTGAGCAATATGGAAAGCATCAATGCCGTGTTTATCAATCAAGAATTAGCACAAAGTGATCGGTTGGTTGCACTAAACCAAATGGCAATTACGCAAATGAAATCATTATTGAGGAGTTCAGTAATCAAAAAGTTGAAGTAATTGTTTACACAAAAAAACCTACTTTTGTCTAATGGCAGATTTGAATAAAACCTATTTGTTTAGAATGACGCACATTCAAAATATACCTCATATTTTGCAATGTGGTATTACACATATCAGTTCGCCTCTTTCTAATGGTAATTATATGCCTATTGGAGATACTAGTTTAATTTCTACACGTAGCAGTTTTGTACTCAATAATGGTAAGCGATTAGGTGATTATATTCCATTTTATCTTGGGGTTTTAACGCCAATGTTGTATGTTATTCAAAAAGGTTACAATCAAGTAAAGGTTACACCTGCTCAAGATATTGTATATTGCGTAAGTTCTGTTCAGCAAATTATAGATGCTCAATTAGATTTTGTTTTTACTGATGGTCACGCCATCGAAACATTAAGTGCTCAATATGAGCCAAAGGATGCTGTTGACATTGATACGTTATTAGACTTTAAAGCTATTAAAGACGGAAATTTTAAAGACACTAACGATTTAGATAAAAAGAGAAGAAAACAAGCCGAGTTTTTAGTCGATGATGATATACCATTACAAGCAATTTTAGGTTATGTAGTTTCTAACGATAATGCAAAGAACAAACTTATTGCAATGGGAATTCAAGAAAATAAAATAAAGGTTTTGAAAACATATTATTTTTAAAGTATGATACAATTTAAACAAGCTAATTTATTAGAAAGCGATGCGCAAGCCATTGTAAATACCGTTAATACCGTTGGTGTTATGGGTAAGGGAATTGCATTGCAATTTAAAAATCAATATCCACATAACTATAAATTATATGCTGCTGCTTGCAAAGCTAAAGAAGTGGTTGTAGGTAAAATGTTTGTAACCGAAGAAAATTCTTTATTAGGTGGTAAAAAGATAATTATCAATTTTCCGACTAAAACCGATTGGCGTAAACCATCAGAATACAGTTATATCGAAAATGGCTTACAAGATTTAGTAAAAGTTATAGAAGATAAAAATATAAAATCTATAGCTATTCCGCCACTTGGTGCAGGAAATGGTGGTTTAGATTGGAACAAAGTAAAAGAATTGATAGAACTACATTTATCGCATCTTGATTGTGAAGTGCAAATCTATCAACCTAATGCTATTATTCAAGAAGCATTAAAAAAAGAAAGAGTAAAACTAACGCCACCAAGAGCAATGTTGTTAGCGGTTTTATTCGATTTAGTAAAAAACGGCGAATTTGTATCTGAATTTACATCCGAAAAAATTGCTTATTTTCTGCAACGCTTTGGAGCTAAAGAAGCTTTTAAATTAGAATTTCAACCTAACTTTTATGGTCCATATTCGGGTAAAGTAAAACACGTTTTATATTATTTGAATGGAAGTTATATTTCGGGTTACAGTTCCAAAGATAAAAAACCATTTGACGAATTAGGCTTAATGCTTGATGCTGAAAAAGAGGTAAATGAGTATTTAGATGCCAAAGTGAATATAGCTTACAAAGAAATTGTAGAAAAAACAAAGGCATTCTTATCAGGGTTTTATGCAGATTTTGGATTAGAACTATTATCAACTGTTGATTTTATTATAGAAGATAAAAAAACAAAATCAATAGAGGAAATAAGTAAGCATTTGATAGAATGGAGTGATAGAAAGAAAACATTGTTTACCAACCCAAAGTTTATTTCTCTTGCGTTTCAAAACATTGAAAAACACCTAGCATAAAAGCACTCTAAAATGAATTTAATATCCGAAGCAGAAATAGAAGAAATTGCTTTGCAAACTTTTGCAGAGCAAGGTTATGAAGTTATAAACGGCACTACCATCGACAGAGCATATAGCGAAGTGGTATTGACGGCTCGTTTGTTAGCTGCAATCGAAAAAATAAATCCAACAATATCTATATCAATTAGAGAAGAAGCAGTTAAAATTGTTTTGCGTGTTCAGCATACAACACAATTAGCTAATAACGAAGCTTTCCATAAATTATTGACGGAAGGTGTTGATGTAAAAGGACGAGAAGGCGACTATAACAAAACATTTAAAGTATGGTTAATGGATTTTGAAAATCCAGAAAATAATGATTTTACAGCAGTCAATCAATTTACAATAGTTGAAAGACAAGTTAATAAAAGACCAGATATAATTTTATTTATCAATGGTTTACCTTTGGTAGTAATCGAAATAAAAAATCCAACTGCCGAAAAAGCAACTATAAAAAATGCTTACGACCAGTTGCAAACCTACAAGCAAGTAATTCCAACATTATTTAATTATAACAGTTTACTAATTGTTACCGATGGAACATTTGCAAAAGCAGGAACTTTAACTAGCGATTGGACAAGATTTAGTGGCTGGAAAATTCCACCATCACCAACATTCCTCCCTTTGGGGGGAACCGAAGGGGGGCTTGTTTCAGAACCAATTTCAACATACAATTCTACTGTTTTTCCTAGTGAGCAAAAAAGTCCAGAAATGGACATATTGCTAAACGGAATGTTAGAAAAGAAAACATTAATTGATTTAATCAGATATTTTATTGTTTTTGAAAAAACCAAAGAAAAAACTATTAAAAAAATTGCTGCATACCATCAATATTATGCAGTAAATAAAGCAATACAATCTACCATAAAAGCATCGGCTACAAATGGTGACCAGCGTGCAGGAGTTGTTTGGCATACTCAAGGAAGTGGAAAAAGTTTGAGTATGGTTTTTTATTCAGGTAAAATGGTAGTAACACCAGAACTTGATAACCCTACAATTGTTGTTTTAACAGATAGAAATGATTTAGATCAGCAATTATTCGAAACATTTAGTAACTGCCAACAATTAATCAGACAAACACCAATACAAGCAGAAAACAGAAACCATTTACAAAGTTTACTTTCAGTAGCTTCTGGTGGCGTAGTTTTTACAACCATTCAAAAATTTATGCCTGAAGAAAAAGGAGGAAATTACCCAAAACTTTCTGACCGTAGAAATATTGTTGTAGTTGCTGATGAAGCGCATCGTAGTCAATATGATTTTATTGATGGTTATGCACGTCATATGCGTGATGCCTTGCCTAATGCTTCTTTTATAGGTTTTACAGGAACACCAATAGAAAATGAAGATAAAAATACCCAAGCTATTTTCGGAGAATATGTCGATATTTATGATATTCAACAAGCCGTAGAAGATGGTGCAACAGTGCGTATATTTTATGAAAGTCGTTTGGCTAAAATTGAATTAAAACCAGAAGAACAAGCTCTTATAGACCAACGAATTGAAGAAGTTACCGAAGAAGATGAATTATCAGAACGACAACAACGTTTTGCAAAATGGACACAACAAGAAGCAATTGTAGGTAGTGAAATCAGATTACAACAAGTTGCAGCAGATTT
>JAYVBR010000112.1:0-4021 GCA_043750395.1 Bacteroidota bacterium
CACATTTTGTGGCTTGGAATCCTTTTCCGATTTTTAGATACCGACACAATGTTGGGCTTTGCATTAATTCAAGTTACCAATACAATTATGTAAATATTCGGAGAAATCACGTTGCATACAACAATTATTATTCAAGACGTTGCAATGGTTATGAAATTTCGCATCCAAATCGTTCATTCGAGCAAAGAAATGTCAATCATAGTAATAGATATGAGTTAGAACGTTCTCGCCCAAAAACTAGAGATGTCGCTTACGCAAATACTAGAAATATAACTTCAAGAGGAAATTATTCAAGTAATTCAAGAACTGAAACTACAAGAGATAATTCAGGAAATACAACACGAAATAACTCAAATTCTACTGAAAGAGTGAGAGGGAATTTAGGAAATAACTCAAGAATCGAAACTCAGAGAGTTGAAACATCAAGAACCAATTCAGGAAATATTACCAGAACAGAAACATCAAGAACCAATTCAGGAAACTCGTCAAGAAACGAAAGTTCAAGAGGAAACTCAAGTGGTTCCAGAAGATAAATAACAAACAAAATTTTATAAAAGCACTACAAATTATCTTGTGGTGCTTTTTTTATCAACTAAATCGAAAAATTATTTAGATTTAATTAGCAATATTATTTTTAAATATTAAATTTGGACTTTCAAATTTTTATAAAATGAGCGGATCGCATCAGAATCTCCATTCAAAATGGACAATCGCAGGATTATTAGTTAGTTTAGGAATAATTTATGGCGATATTGGAACTTCTCCTTTATATGTAATGAAAGAATTAATTGGACTTAACTTTGCCATAAACAAAGATTTAGTTCTTGGCGGAATTTCTCTGGTTTTCTGGACTTTAACTTTACAAACCACCATAAAATATGTGATTTTAACATTAAGCGCCGACAATCATGGCGAAGGTGGCATATTTGCATTGTATGCTTTAGTCAAAAAAACAAAAATAAAATGGTTAATAGTTCCAGCAATTATTGGTGGTAGTGCACTTTTGGCAGATGGAATTATAACGCCACCAATATCAGTATCCTCTGCAGTTGAAGGAATAAAAATATTCTATCCTGGACTCGAAGTTTATTATATTCAGCGAATCGTAATTGGTATTTTATTTGTGCTTTTTTCCATTCAACAATTTGGTACGAAACTAGTTGGTAAATTTTTTGCGCCAGTAATGTTAGTTTGGTTTTCGATGTTGGCTATTTTAGGGATAATGCAAATTGCTGGACATCCAGAAGTTTTGAAAGCTGTAAATCCTTATTATGCTTATAATATTTTGGTTGCGCCCGAAGGATTAAATCCCGAAGGATTTTTCATTCTAGGTTTTGTATTTCTGTGCACAACTGGAGCCGAAGCCTTATATTCTGATATGGGACATTGTGGTCGAAAAAACATCAGAATCAGTTGGATATTTGTAAAAGTGACTTTAATATTGAATTATTTTGGACAAGCTGCTTATTTAATTCAGCACGAAGGTCAAACTTTGACTGAAATTAATAGCTCTAATCCCAATCCGTTTTATTTAATGATGCCAGAATGGTTTCAACCAATCGGAATTGGAATTGCAACTT
Source organism: Bacteroidota bacterium (assembly GCA_043750395.1). GTDB lineage: Bacteria > Bacteroidota > Bacteroidia > Flavobacteriales > Flavobacteriaceae > Flavobacterium. The sequence goes on from JAYVBR010000112.1 coordinate 1,581, forward strand.
TAGCGGCAGTTATTGCATCTCAAGCCCTAATTAGCGGTTCATTTACATTGATAAATGAAGCAATGAGGTTGAATTTTTGGCCTAAAGTTAGAATAAAATATCCAACCGAAGTTAAAGGTCAAATGTATATTCCGTCTATCAACTGGTTGTTGTTTTTGGGTTGCATTGGAATCGTTTTATATTTCAAAGAATCAAGTGAAATGTCTCACGCATACGGATTAGCAATTATTCTTTGTATGATAATGACTACAATATTGTTGAATTTTTATTTAATAATGAAACGAGTTAAATGGTATTTCATAGTACCATTAATGGCGTTGTATGCTGCAATTGAACTGAGTTTTTTGGCAGCAAATATTACTAAATTTATGGTTGGTGGTTTCGTAACTGCATTAATTGCATTGGTTATAATAACAATAATGTCAATTTGGTTTATGGCTAAAAAAATTAGCAAAAATTATACTAAAATTGTCAAAATTGCCGATTATAAAAAAGTTCTTGCAGAATTAAGCTTGGATTTATCGATACCTAAATATGCAACCCATTTGGTTTATATGACCAATGCTAATCGTGTTGACGAAATCGAAGAAAAAGTAATGTATTCGATAATGCAAAAACGCCCAAAACGTGCCGATGTATATTGGTTTGTTCACGTTAACATTTTGAGCGAGCCTTACAAAACCGAATATAAAGTTACCGAAATAATGAAAGACGATTTATATAGAGTCGATTTCAATTTAGGCTTTAGAGAACCAACAAAAATCAATTTAATGTTCAAAGAAGTATTGAAAGATATGGTTTCGAATGGCGAAGTTGATATTTCAAGTAGATACGAATCGTTGAACAAAAATAATATTCTTGGTGATTTCAAATTTGTATTGTCAGAAAAATTCTTATCGAATGATAGCGATTTATTGTGGCACGAAAAATTAATTATGAATTCGTATTTCTTCTTAAAAAAATTCAGTTTGTCAGAAGAAAAAGGATTTGGTTTGGACAGTAGCTCGGTTAAAATCGAACAATTTCCGATGGTCTTGCATCCGCCAGAAAAAATTAATATGACACGAATACATCAACATTAAAAGGTCAAAAAACTTATTTACACAATCTTATTCCAAAATATTGGATCAGTTTATATATAATTTAAATAATAATGAGCTCGATACTAAATCGGGCTCATTTAGTTTAAAAGTGTTGGTTATTGTATTTTTTTTTCAATAGTCTATTTGCTTGTAGTTTGTACATTTAGAACTTTTAGATTATTTTTTTAAAAAAATTGGTTGTGTTTTGAATTAGACATATAATCTTATTTGATTTTTCTACTAAAAAAACAATCAAATAGCTGTTTAAATTTTTGTAGAAAAATATATAATTTTTTTATTTCAAAATAAAACTTGAAGTCAAGATAAGTTTGGCTTTATCAAAAATATTAATGGTATAATTGCCATCTTCTAAATCTTTTACTGCAATGTCTGTTTCGCCTTTTGTTGTTTTATTTTGATAATATACTGGAACAACTGCACCAAAATTTAGGTTTTCTAAACCAAAAGTTTTGGTTTCTTTTCGTCCCAAAATATTGTTTTTTGGATCAATAATTTGAACATAATAAACTTTTTTAAATGATTTTGCAAAATCATTTTCTGCTATCATAAAACTTACCTTAATTAAATCAGCTCGACTTGCTTTATCGGTTTCGACTTGTTTGCCTGAACTTTTAACTTTAAAATAGCTGGTTTGTAAATTATAAAAATACAATTTAGAAGCATCAACAACTCGTTTTGTTAGCTTCTTATTAGTTGTAACCAAAGTGTCATTTTTATTTTTTTCAATTTTCAAAACTACATTTGTGCTGTCAATTCTAGTTTTGTAAACTTGAATTTCTTGTAATAAAAGTTTTATTCTGTTGTCAACATTATAAGCATCTTGTTTGTAGATTGTTATGATTTTGTCGGTAACAGGTTTGGTTTTTAAGTCAAGAATTAGTTTGGCAACTTTTTCTTTTTCCAGCATTAATTTTGCCGATAATGATTTGTTAGTAGTCATTATTTGGTTTAAAAACAATTCTGATTTTTCTAAATCCTTTAGTACAATTGATTTTTCTTGTCTTAAATTAATTATCGTATTTCGATCTCTATCTGATGATTTATAGATATAATATAAACTTCCAAGCACTGTAAATGCTAGCAAAATGACAATAATTTTGAAACTTTTTACATTTTTATTTTCGTTGGTATTTTCTGTCATTTTGTTTAACTATTCGGTTGTATTTTCTGTTTTTAATTTTTTTGAAATCACTTCAATTTTTATATTTTTATCAAGAATGTAATATAGATATACACCAATAATTCCGATGCAACCCATTAATAACCAATTGTAAAAATAATTATAATTGTCAATCATACTGAAACCAACTTTTGGACTAATTATTTGTGCTGCACTAA
>JAYVBR010000113.1:0-4018 GCA_043750395.1 Bacteroidota bacterium
TAAAAAGTTAAAAACCAGTTTAGATGAAAACTTTTTGACACCTCGGGAAAAAGAAATTTTAGAATTACTATGCAAACAATTTAACACGCAAGAAATTGCAGATAAAATTTTTTTGAGTCCAAGAACAGTTGAAGGTCACCGTATAAATCTTTTATTAAAAACCGACTGCAAAAATATTGCTGGACTTGTTGTTTACGCCATTCAAAATAAAATAATTGATATTGGCGGTTTGATTGTTTAGCACAAGAAGTAAACAATAATTTTACATTAACAAGTTAGAAACTGCCAGAGTGTAAAATGCAATTAACAAAATTGCTAACAAGACTATTCCGATTTTTTTTGTAGTACTTAAATGCTTCATATGATTGTATTCTAAAAAAAATAAACTATTTTCCATTATCTTTTGTTTTGATTTTTTAATAATACAAATATAAATCTGTCTTTTGAATTGGATATACGTACAAATACGTGTTTTTAGTTTTTACATAAAATAAAAAAACCGATTAGAAAATTATTTCTAATCGGTTTTTACAAATTAATAAATCTGAAAATCTACTTTTCAAATTCTCTCATATTCTCAACTTTTTTATTAGCCAAGAATCCGGTTATATCTTCGAAATGTTCCACCACTCGTTTATTGGTAAATTCATAAACTTTATGTGCTAATCCGTCAAGGAAATCACGATCGTGCGAAACCAAAATTAAAGTTCCATCAAAATCTCGAAGCGCATCTTTAATTATGTCTTTGGTTTTCATATCCAAATGGTTTGACGGTTCATCAAGAATCAAGAAATTTACTGGTTCTAATAATAATTTTATCATTGCCAATCGGGTTTTTTCGCCACCCGAAAGTACTTTTACTTTTTTGGTCACATCGTCACCGTGAAACATAAATGCGCCTAAAATATCTTTTATTTTTGTTCGAACATCTCCAACTGCAATATCATCTATGGTTTCTAGAATTGTAGCATTTCCATCTAATAACGAGGCTTGATTTTGTGCAAAATAGCCAATCATTGCATTATGACCCACTTCAACCGAACCAGAATTAATTTCGATTTGTTTCATAATGGCTTTAATCATTGTTGATTTTCCTTCTCCATTTTTACCAACAAATGCTACTTTTTGACCACGTTCTATAACAATATTGGCATCTTTAAAAATGACTTTTTCTCCATAAGATTTATGTAAATCTTTAACAATAACTGGGTATTGTCCAGAACGAATTGCTGGCGGAAATTTCAATTTTAGAGCCGAAGTATCTACCTCATCAACTTGAACTATAACCAGTTTTTCGAGCATTTTTACTCGCGATTGCACAGCATCGGTTTTAGAAAAAGTACCCTTAAACCGATCAATAAAAGTTCTATTATCGGCAATCATTCGTTGTTGTTCGTCATAAGCTTTTTGTTGGTGCATACGTCGGTCTTTTCGAAGTTCTAGATAATGTGTATATTTGGCTTTGTAATCATAAATTCTACCCATTGTTACCTCAATCGTTCGGTTTGTGATGTTGTCAACAAATGTTTTATCGTGCGAAATAACTACAACTGCTTTAGCAGAATTTATCAAAAAATCTTCAAGCCATTGAATACTTTCAATATCCATGTGGTTGGTTGGCTCATCAAGAAGAATTAAATCTGGTTTTTGTAAAAGAATTTTTGCCAATTCAATTCGCATTCTCCAACCACCAGAAAATTCTGAGGTTTGGCGGTCAAAATCTTCACGCAGAAATCCTAAACCAGTCAAAATTTTCTCGACTTCGGCTTCGTAATTTATTTCTTCGATAGCATAAAATTTTTCGGACAAGTCAGAAACTCGTTCGATTAATTTCATATATTCGTCTGATTCATAATCAGTTCTAATTGTCAATTGCTCGTTAATTTCGTCGATTTCTTTTTTCATTGAGAAAATTTCTCCATACGCTTTGGAAGTTTCTTCCATTACGGTTGCTCCGTCGGTTGTCAATAAATGCTGAGGCAAATAGGCTATAACTGCATCTTTCGGTGCAGAAACATTGCCTGTTGATGGTTTGGCTTGACCAGAAATTATTTTTAATAAAGTAGATTTTCCTGCACCATTTTTGCCCATCAAAGCAATTTTATCATTTTCATTGATTGCAAAAGAAACATCTGCAAAAAGCGTGGTTCCGCCAAATTGAACGGAAATATCGTTGACTGTAATCATTTTTTAAATCTTAGATTATTAGAATTATAGATTTTTTTTGAATTTGCAAAGATAGATTAATTAAGTAATTAGGCAATTTTAAAAATTCATTTCGAAATGATGACCTTTCAATTGTGATTTTAGATTACACACTGATAAAGAATTAGGTCTCGAAATTCCGCTTGATGTTTTTGAAAATGAAATTAAATTATTTACATTTGCATTCTAAAAATCTATAATTTTCATTCTTGGAATATATAAATTTTAGAATTAACAAAAAAAAACAAAAGATATCAATATAATTAAAATGACAAACGAAAATTCTAATCCAAGCGCTCCAACTCCAATAGATACAGAAGTTACTTGGGACAAAAGTCAAACAATTGTTAGTAAATCGGATTTATTTGGAACAATCGATTATGCAAATCAAGCATTTGCAAACGTTAGCGGATATGAAGAATATGAATTGGTTGGCAAACCTCATAGTGTAATTAGGCATCCTGATATGCCGAAGATTATTTATAAAATTCTGTGGGATAATTTGAAAATTGAAAAGAAATTTCAAATATTTTTAAAAAATTTAGCTAAATCTGGTCAATATTATTGGGTACTTTCTGATTTTGAATACAATAAAGATTCAGAAGGAAATGTTATTGAATATGTTTCTAGAAGAAGAGCTGTTCCAACAAACGTTTTAGAGAATGATATTGTTCCGTTGTATAAAAAATTATTTCAAATCGAACAGGCAAGTGGCATAAAGTATAGTGAAAAATACCTTTTGGGCTATCTTGAAGAAAAAGGTATGAATTTAGAAGATTACATTTTTTCGTTAATGGGTGAAAGTAATCAAATTGATTTTCCAGTTAAAAATGAATCTGCTTTCAATAGTCAAAAATTAGAAGAAGTTCAGGAAACAAAAATTGCGGAAGAAACAAAGATTATTGAAGCAGAAAAAACTGCTCAAGAAATAAAAGTTGTTGAAAAAGTTGATACTATTGAAGAAGTAAAAGCCATAGAAATTGTCAATGTTGTAGAAGAAGTAAAAGCAGCAGAAAAAACAGAAACAGCTGAAGATTTAAAAGCAGTTGAAGTAATAATAAAAACCGGTAACCAACCAAAATCAGAAATCAAAAATAAAGTTTCAGAAACTACCGATTTTAGTTCATCTGATTACGAGGAAGTTCAAAGAGAAACAAGAAGCGGTTTTATTGGTAAATTGTTTAATAGAGAATAAATTCTTAGTTTTATTTGATATCATTTCATTTTGGAATCAATCTAAAATCAATTTCAATTTTTCTTGAAATTCTAAATTTTGATTGATTCCGAGATGACCTTCGTTTTTTAATTCAAAAAATTTGTCATTTGGTTTTAATAATTTCTTCAATCTTAATGAATTTTCGAAAGGAATTAGCTTGTCAGAATTACCGTGAAAAATATAAATAGGAGATTTTATTTTAACAATATTCTCATTGGTTTTGAATTCAAATTTCTTTAAAAATTCAGGAAAATAGGGAACTCTAGTTTTAGAAAATTCTTGAAAATTATAAAAAGGCGCTTGTAAAACCAATGATTTAGATTTTACGTTCGATGCTAAATTAGTAGCAACTCCAGTCCCAATTGAATAACCAATAATTATTATTTTGTTAGAATAATATTTTTTCGAAAGTTCCTTATAAACAATTTCGATATCATTATTAACTTGTGTTTCCGATTCAATTTCTCCTTCGCTTTTACCAAAACCTCGATAATCTAAAATAAAAAAATCATACCCTAAATCGGTGTAAATTTTATGATTATTTGCCCAAGTATCTAACATTCCTCTATTGCCGTGAAGATAAAACACCAACCCTTT
>JAYVBR010000114.1:0-9291 GCA_043750395.1 Bacteroidota bacterium
GTTTTGGTAACTACAACTTGCATTCCTGCCATTGTTGCCGAAGCAGGATTGGTTCCGTGAGCCGAAGACGGAATCAAAGCAACATTTCTGTGATGGTCACCGCGAGATTGATGATATGCTCTAATAACCATCAGCCCAGCATATTCGCCTTGCGCACCCGAATTAGGTTGCAATGTTGTTCCTGCAAAACCAGTAACAACGTTGAGTTGTTGTTCTAATTTAGTCAACATTTCCATATAACCTTGTGCTTGGTCTAGCGGTGCAAATGGGTGAATATTGTTCCATTGTGCGGTACTCAAAGGCAACATTTCTGAGGCTGCATTTAATTTCATTGTGCAGGATCCTAGCGAAATCATAGAATGATTTAATGCCAAATCTTTGCGTTCTAATTTTTTGATATAACGCATCAAAGCCGATTCTGAATGGTATTTATTGAAAACATCGTGCAATAAAAAACTTGATGTTCTTCGTACATTTTTTGGAACATTAGTAATAAATTCCAATTCGGTAATTGTTGTTGCTTGTTTGTCATTTGCTTGTGCGAAAATTGCAACAATCTTATTCAAATCTTGAATTGAAGTGGTTTCGTTTAACGAAATCGAAATTGTATTTTCATCGATATAATAAAAATTTACTTCGTGTTTTTCGGCAATTTCTTTAACTTTCTTGGCATCATTTTTAATAACAATTGTGTCAAAATAAGCAGTATTTGTTTGGTATAAACCTAATTTTTCTAGTTCATTTGCTAAAGTTCCAGTTTTTGCGTGAACGCTATCAGCAATGTTCATCAATCCTTTTGGTCCGTGGTAAACGGCATACATTCCCGCCATTACTGACAATAAAACCTGTGCAGTACAAATGTTTGAGGTCGCTTTATCACGTTTTATGTGTTGCTCACGAGTCTGCAAAGCCATTCTTAGAGCACGATTTCCGTCGGTGTCAATAGTTACGCCTATAATTCGCCCTGGCATTGATCGTTTGTATTCTGCTTTGGTAGCAAAATAAGCAGCGTGTGGCCCACCATAACCTAACGGAATTCCGAAACGTTGGGTTGTCCCTAAAACGACATCGGCACCCATTTCGCCTGGTGGCGTTAACATTATTAACGATAAAATATCGGCTGCAACTGCAACTTTTATCTCAGCATTTTTTGCTTTGGCGATAAATCCTGCATAATCGTGAACTTGCCCGAATTTGCCTGGATATTGAAGAATTGCCCCGTAAAAATCATTCGAGAAATCGAAAGTTTCGTGGTTGCCGACAACCAATTCAACACCTATTGGCGTTGAACGAGTTTGTAAAACCGACAAAGTTTGCGGTAAAATTTCTTCAGAAACGAAGAATTTACAAATGTTATTTTTCTTTTGGTCACGAGTTCGAACGTCAAAAAGTAACGCCATTGCTTCGGCAGCAGCTGTTCCTTCGTCAAGTAAAGAAGCATTTGCGATTTCCATTCCTGAAAGTTCAATAACTGTTGTTTGGAAATTTAAAATTGCTTCTAATCGACCTTGAGCGATTTCAGCTTGATAGGGCGTGTAAGCTGTGTACCAACCTGGATTTTCGAGAATATTTCTTTGAATTACGGCTGGAACAATCGCTTGGTTGTAACCCAAACCTATATAAGACTGAAAAACTTTGTTTTTGCTACCCAATTCAGCAATGTGCTTTGCAAATTCGAATTCTGTCATTGGTTCATCCAAGAAGATATCGGATTTCAAGCGAATATCAGCAGGAATAGTTTCGTAAATTAATTGATCTAGAGTTTCAACTCCAATGGTTTTAAGCATTTTAGGCAAATCATCTTCTCTTGGACCAATGTGACGTAAAGCAAAAGCATCTGTTTTCATATATTTGTAAATAAATCTTTGTAGTTGTGTATATTTTGAGTACAAAAATAAATATTAATCTGCTAATAAATTGGTTTTTAACAAACGTTTTTTATTGATTTTTCAACTAAATCGCTTTCTTATTAACAGTTTGATTATTTTTGTTGAATGAAGTTTTTGAAAACAATTCTTGATTTTTATATCAACACAAGCATTCACGTTGCTGTTGCGGTTTTTTCATTGGTACAAATATCTAAATTATCGTTAAACATTTCTACAAAAGAAAATCTTGATTATTTTATTTTTTTTGGAACAATTTTAGGTTATAATTTCTTGAAATATTTTGAAGTTTTTTGGAATCGGATTTTTACTTTCAATAAAAATTATTCCATTATTTCGGTAAGTTTAATTTCATTTTTTGGAATTATTTATTTTTATTTTAGGTTAGAAACTTGTATTCAAGTTGAATTTATGAAAATTGGAATTATAGTTTTGATTTATCCTTTTATTAGAAAATATGGTTTACTAAAAATGTTTGTGGTTTCATTTTGCCTAACATATATTACAATGTACGTTCCAATGATTCATTTTGATTTTCATTGGAATGACATTTATATTATTTTGATCCAAAGATTTTTGATTATTTTTTGCTTATTAATTCCGTTAGAAATTTGTGACATTGAATCCGATTCGAAAACGATCAAAACATTACCAAAAATTATTGGAATTGATAATTTGAAGGTTTTGGGATATTTTTTAATATTTGTTTTTTGTTGTCAACAATTTTCTTTTTGCGATTTGGCTTTTGCCTTTTTGGTTGCCATTTCAATCTTTTATTCTGATGTAAATCGTTCTAAATATTACACGGGTTTTTGGATCGAAAGTTTGCCGATTTTTTGGTGTATTTTATTGCTTTTCAGAAATTTCTTTCAAAACTCGATTTCGTTCTAGTAAAAAATTGGTCAAATGTTTTTTCAAAAATAAGAAATCGAATAACTGTCCAAAAATCCAAAACGGTGTTTCATAGCACAACTTGTCGGTCATTGTTGTAATTCCGTTTTTTTCTTCGAAAAAATGTTCGTGTTTGAACGATTTGAATTGACCTTCTTCCATTTCATCGACAAAATAATTATAGAAATTCATTGCCGTCATTCGGCTTTTATGAGTCAAATAAAAACCAAAATGTTTGCCTTGCCAAGTTACTGTTTCGTTTAGGTTTATTAAACCAGATTTTACTCCAGCAATGGCAACTTCGTTTGTGCTCGAAGCAGAGTTCTGATGAATATCGATATTTCTATTAACATCAAAAACTTTTTGAATTGGCGCATTTACTTGGGTTGTTATATTTATTGTTGTCATTTTAATTTCTTTTTTCCTTCAATCGAAATTTTTGAACCGATTGCCAAGAAAACTGATGTTGGTTTTAAATCTTTTACAAATGCAAATTCTTGTCCATAAACTTGTTCGAAATCTATTTTAGAATAGTTGGCAATTACTTCTAATTGTTGCCATCTTGGGTGACGCACTTCGTATTCGAAAGTGGTCTTTTCGTTTACTTTAGTATAACCAAAATAATGTTCGGTTATGAATTCGGCTTCGGAATTTGGTTCAATATCAATTGGGATTTTATGCGTTTCGATTTCGATTGTATTCCATTTTCTATCAATAGTCCATTGGTATTTAAAAGATTTTGAATTTTCTTTTTCAAGAATTTCGTTTCTCATTGGCAAGGTTCTATAATGTTCGTGATACAAAGTATTAGCAATCATAGTTATTGCTGATTTCGGAACAATCTCGGAAATAAAAACAGCACCACGTTTCCAAATTCCGTTCTCAAATCGCTTGACATAAAACCGTAGGTTTACTTCTTCAAAATCTGAATATGATGGAATTTTTATTCCTAAAACCCGAACATTTTCGAACATAAAACCAATAAAACTGATGTAACATTTGTCGTTCCAGAAATCTAGTTCGGTTCCTTTTGGAACATATTTTTCTAGAATTTTTGGATCGATTTCGTAGTTTATTAAAACTAAATTGTTCCATTCTGCGGTTAAGAAACTCATTTTTTTTTCTGTTTTTGATGCATTAAATATTATCCAAGTAAAGAAAATTGCTAAAATTGGTGGAGCTATACTTATTGGATAGTTTAAAAAATCTCCTATATCAAACATTCTTGCTATCGTTGAACCAAGTATAAAAATAGAAAAATAAATCATTACTAACACTTCATAAATATTTAGGTACTTAATTGTTAGTTTTATTGACTTTATATAAATCGCCAGTATTATTTGAAATAATCCTAAAGGGAGCATTAAAGCAAGGGCAATCGCCAAATAATCTTGATAAAAAAAACCATAAATACCAGATAATACTATTATTGACACAAATATTAAATTTAATCTATTTATATTTTTCATGATTATATTTATTAAAATTTATAATAAATCGAAAGTTACTGTTAATTGTTTTATTTCATTATTTTCATAACTAATCTGCCTAACCAATTGTCATTGATTTCGGTTATTTTATCTAAAATATTATCGGCTTTTAAGACAAAATCATATAATTTGGTGGTTTGGTCAATGAATTGTTTTTCTTCAATAGAATTTCCAACCGAAATTGATGAAACTTCTTTCAATATTTTCAGAGCGGGTTTTATTTCGCGTTTGCTTCGTTCTCTCGAAATTTTTACTGCTAATTCGTCTAAATCTTTTTCGGCTTTAAAAAATTCCCTTCTTTCTCCAGTTTTATATTCTTTGTAAACAATGCCCCAATTCATTAAATCTCGCAAATTCATACTAGCATTGCCACGAGAAATTTGCAGTTCTACCATTATTTCTTCCATCGAAATTGGTTCAGCAGAAACCATTAACAAAGCGTGAATTTGTGCCATAGTTTTGTTAATTCCCCATTGTGAGCCTAATGCTCCCCAAGTTTGAATAAATTTAATTTTGGCTTCTTGAATTTTCATAAAACAAATCTAATAAATGTTTTTGAACTTTCAAAAATAAATGAAAGTTATTTTAAAAATAAATCCGAAACTTTATTATTTCGGATTTAGATTAATTATTATTTCTGAATTTCTAGAGTTGCAACTTTACGTTTCATATACCAATTATAAATTACCCATTCTAAAACTGGAATGAAAATAAGTAACAAGAAAATAAATAAAGTTGTTTTTGCAAACCCATTTATTTGCAAAGTAATTATTTTATCGACCATTTCGTTGAGTTTGGTTTTTACCGAAGTTTCAATTTTTGCGGGTTCTAAAGTATTCAAAACATTAATCAATTTATTTACTTCTTCCAAAGTCATTTCGCTAGTTTTAATTTGCGAACCAGCGGCAACATTCAATCCGTAAAGTGTTGCTGCATAAAGATTTGTTTGGTATTTATTTACAATAAAATTGGTCAATTTATTTTTTCCAGAATCAATAAAACCTATTCCAGTGTTGTTTTCAGAAACTTGTTTTATTGCATCAGCAGAAATTTCTTTACCTAATTTCTGAAATTCAGCATTACCAAATTGCAATTTTTTAATAAACGCTTTTCGCTCTTCGGGATTTTCAAATGCAAGCTTAATCGATGATTCATAAATTTCATTAACGACTTTTGATTGTTCGTCTTTAATAATGCTTTTGGCTCCATAAATAAATGCAAAATGAACCGCAAAATATAAAAAAACAAAAATTAAAGCTGGAACATATAATTTAGCAATCCAGTTGTAATATTTTTGTTGGCGTATGAAAACGTTTTCCTCCATAATAAAATTATGTAAATCAATCCTAAAACAAAACCTATAATACAAAACAAAACAATGTAAAGTGCCAAAGTTCCGAGATGTGGCAATACAATTTCGCTAATTATTTCTTTCCAGTCAATTTCGTTGGTAGTTTCCATAGGTTTTGTAAAATTTAATGCGAATATAAATTTTTAAACTTTACAAAAAAAAATTATTGAAATTGCATTTAATAATTTTAGCATTTATTTGATATAAATAATACGTTTATTTGAAAAAATGGCGCAAACTAAAATTTTATAAACTATTTGGATAATATTTAATTAACTTAAATAATTTTTAGAATTTATTTTTAGTAAACGTAATTAATAGTAATTTATAATTCAGACTAATAATCGTTATAAAGAAATTATTGAAAACAAATAAATATGAAAAGTAATAGTGTATTTTCTATTTTTTAGATAATTTTTTAATAACTATTGCAAATTTGAAATGGTTTTAAAGTTGATTTATAAAAAAATCAATTGTAAAATGTACTGTTCCAAATAACTTCATTAAAATTTTTTCCTTGCCAAAAACTAAAATACAGAGCAATTGCTGATAATGATTTAAAAATAAATAAACAACAAACTACTTTAAAGATGTCTTCGTTGCCTGATCCAAAAAAGTTTCCTGGCATAATAAATGCCATAATTGCACTTATTGCGAATAAAAAAATAAGTAAACTACTAAAATTTCTAAAAGGACGAACTGCGATTTTTCTAAAAGGATTTACCTCATTTCCCCATTTATGGATTAAGTAATAATAATCGTTACCCATTGGAACAAACAACAACGGATCATCATAATTTTTTAATTGAAAAAGTTTTGAAGGAGCCATTATTTTAAATCCTTCTAAGGTTGTATTGTGATTTTTTTCTAAAGATTTAATTTTAGAAATAGCTTCTGCAGGAATTTCATTTTTAAAATAATGACTATCCAAGAATCTCAATCTGTAATCAATACAAATTGCTTTTATCTGACTAGTATGATAGATTTTATTGGTTTCAAGTAAATCAAAGTCAAAACTGTTGTGTTTTGTTGAACTTGGGGTTTTTATTTTGTTTTCAATCTTATTTCTAACTAAGTCGTCATTGGCTAAAAAAGCTTTTACTTCTGCAAGAAAATCAATTTCATTAGTTTTCTTAGAACGGTAATTTTGTAATTCTGTTTCTAAATTTTTACTTTCTATTAGCATAATCTTATTATTTTTTGGAATCTCGAGTAATATCAAAACTTAAACTAATTTAGTAAATACATATCAAAAAAACATTATTCCTAACATTTTTTTTAACTTCAACTAATGTTAATCTTTTCAAAATCAATTACAGAGCAATTAAATTTGAAATATTCAGTTAATTTCTTACCAATGATTTTATTTTTTGCTCAAAAAAAATCCCGTTTTGAAGTTATCAAAACGGGATTTTATATTAAAATAGAAAATACTATGCCAACATAGTAACTGGACTTTCTAGAAATTGACGCAAAGTTTGTAAAAATTGTGCTCCAATTGCTCCATCAACGGTTCTGTGATCGCAGGCCAAAGTCACTTTCATTGTATTACCTACAACAATTTGACCGTCTCTAACAACAGGCTTTTCTAAAATTGCACCAACTGATAAAATTGCAGAATTTGGTTGATTAATTATAGATGTAAATTCGGTAATACCAAACATTCCAAGATTTGAAACTGTGAAAGTACTTCCTTCCATTTCAGCAGGATTTAATTTTTTAGATTTTGCTCTTCCAGCCAAATCTTTTACATTTCCACCGATTTGAGACAAACTCATTTGGTCTGCAAATTTTAAAACAGGAACTACTAATCCGTCTTCTACTGCAACAGCTACTCCAATATTCACGTGATGATTAATTATTGTTGCAACCTCTGTCCATTGTGAATTTACTTTTGGATGTTTCTTCAAAGCCATTGCACAGGCCTTAATAACCATATCGTTAAAAGAAACTTTGGTGTCTGGAATTGTATTTATAGTTGCACGAGATTTCATTGCTTCGTCCATTGCAACTTCTATTGTTAAATAAAAATGCGGTGCTGTAAAAATGGATTCTGACAAACGTTTGGCAATTATCTTTCGCATTTGCGAATTCTTAATTTCTTCTGAAAACATTTCTCCAGCAGGAACGAAAGTTTTTATTGGTTGTGGTTGCATCTCTACCGAAGCTTCGGGAGCACTTGGTGCGTTAACGGCTTTATCAATATTAGAAACATCTGAAACTTTATAACTTTCTACATCAGATTTTACAATTCTACCATTTTCACCTGAACCTTTTAATTGTGAAAGATTAATTCCTTTATCTTGAGCAATTTTTTTAGCTAATGGAGAAACAAAAATTCTTTCGTTAGAATTTGTTGTATGTTCTATGTTGTTAGTTCTAGGCTGCTCTTCTACTACATTGTTTGTAGCTGTTCCCATTTCGGTGGCTAAGGGGCTACCTTTTTTATAATTTTCAGCAATTCCAGCAATGTCTGTTCCTGCTGGTCCAATAATTGCTAGAACGCTATCAACTGGTGCAGAAACTCCTTCTTGAATGCCAATAAACAACAAAGTTCCTTCGTTGAAAGATTCGAATTCCATAGTTGCTTTATCAGTTTCGATTTCAGCAAGAATATCTCCTTCTTTTACAACATCACCAACTTTTTTCAACCAAGTTGCTACTGTTCCGTCGGTCATTGTGTCTGACAAACGAGGCATTGTTACAACTATTACACCTTTTGGAAGCCCCCCAACCCCCGAAGGGGGAGCTGTTGGGCTCAATTTTGAAGCTTCAACATTGTTTTCTGTTTTTGTTTCTGTTCCTCCTTCGGGGGTTAGGGGGCTTATTAATCCAGATATATCTTCGCCATCTTTGCCAATAATTGCTAAAAGCGAATCAATTGGTGCAGTTTCGCCTTCGGGAATTCCTATATATAACAGAGTTCCTGAATTGAAAGATTCGAATTCCATTGTGGCTTTATCGGTTTCAATTTCGGCAAGAATATCGCCTTCGGCAATTTTGTCTCCTACTTTTTTCAGCCAAGTTGCCACTGTTCCTTCCGTCATAGTGTCGCTCAATCGCGGCATTGTTATTACTGTTGCCATAATTTATAGTCTATGTGGAATAAATGGATAATTTTCTTGTTCGTAAACAACATCATAAAGTTGCTGAATTTCTGGAAATGGCGATTCTTCGGCAAATGTTACACATTCTTCTACTAAACCTTTTACACGCTCATCGATTGCTTCTATTTCTGCTTCGGTGGCATATTTATTTTCCATTATTACATTTAGAACTTGTGTAATTGGATCAATTTTTTTGTATTCTTCAACTTCGTCTTTGGTTCTATAAAGTTGTGCGTCAGACATTGAGTGACCTCTGTATCTGTAAGTTTTCATTTCTAAAAATGTTGGTCCATCGCCACGTCTTGCTCTATCGATTGCTTCGTGCATTGCTTCGGCAACTTTTACTGGATTCATTCCATCTACTGGGCCACAAGGCATTTCGTATCCTAAACCAAGTTTCCAAATATCTGGATGATTGGCTGTTCTTTCTACAGAAGTTCCCATAGCATATCCATTATTTTCAACGATGAATACTACTGGTAGGTTCCAAAGCATTGCCATGTTAAAGGCTTCGTGAAGTGAACCTTGACGAGAGGCACCATCACCAAAATAGGTCATTGTAACAC
>JAYVBR010000115.1:0-4007 GCA_043750395.1 Bacteroidota bacterium
ACAACAGCGGTTTGTTAAAATTCGGGGTTTTGGCTTTCGGAATGTTGGTTTTGTAATTGCAATGTTCAGTCAATTCGGAAAGATTTGTGTGTACTTTTCTCGAACTTCAACAAGCCACGAGACGTTGTGCGTCAACCTGAAAAACCGAAAATCAAAATATGAAATTATTCCAAAAAATAGAAGATCAATTTATAAACTTATATGACAACTTAACTAATTCAGATGACAGTTGGGAAAATAGAGTATACGATTTCTATTTAGTCTTTGGTGATGAAGATGAATCTAAAAGCCCGTGGTTAAAATCTAATTGGAATTCTAATTTTGAACCATATTTTGATTCATTAATAAATCAAGTTGAAACAAAACTTGAAACTGGAATTCGTGTAAATAAGTATAAACCAGAAAACAAAACAAGTAAAAAAGACAATAAAGAATTTATTTATCATTCCAAAATAAAATTAGGAAGATTGAAATGGGATAAGAAATCTCACGAAAATTGGACAGAAGAAATTGATGGAAATAATCACTTTGAGAATTTTGAACTTTGGACACCAATTTGGACAGTTTGCGAAAAACGTGACATACCACCTGATATATTTATTTCTATTTCTAATCAAAAAAGTTTTGATATTTCAAATAAGGTACAATTTAACTATTTCATAGTAGTTGCAATTGCAAAAAATTTGAATATGGATTCAAAATCATTAATGTTGGATTTATCAAAAAAAGCCAATACTAAAGTAACAATATTAAAAGAAAGAAGATGGGGAAAATCTGAAAAAGTAAAAAAATGGAGTTTCGTAAATTGGATTCAGGATACGTCAAGTAATGGGATATATGAAGGAAAGAATTTAAATAACCTGAATTTTAATGAAATACAATTTGAACCAGTTTGGGAAATAATTTATAAACAAAAATAAAAGGTCGAACGCACAACAGCGGTTTGGCGCAATTGGGGTTTTAGGCAAAATTTAAAGTTGGTTTTGTACTTGGAAGTTCAGTCTTTAATTTATACATTTGGCTTACCAAATCCCCAACTGACGCCAAGCCACGAGACGTTGGGCGACACTTTGGCTCAAAATTCCGCTTAAAATTAAATTATTAAATTAACTTACACAAAAATATGAAATGGCATTTTGTAAATCACGCAGATGGAATTGAAAGACAAGGAATTAGAGATGGTGATATCGACGATTTTGACAAAACTAGGTACCAATCAGTAGTTAGGGAATCAATCCAAAATTCTTTAGACGCAAAATTGAATGAAACAAATCCTGTACTTGTAAAATTTAATTTTTTCCATTTAAAAAAAGATACTGAAATTGAGTTATTTTCAATTGAAAACCATATTAAGGCTTGTATTAATTACAATAAAGAAAAAGACGACACAGAAAGATTAAATACTATGATAAACTCATTTGAAAATGATCAAGTGAGTTGCTTGAGTATTTCCGATGAGAATACCAGCGGAATGAATAAAGAATCGTATAATGCTTTTATAAGTAAAAACATATCTTTCAAATCAAATCAATCTTCTGCGGGTTCAAAAGGAAGAGGCAAAGCTGCATATTTCGCATTATCCTATTTACGAACAGTTATTGTTAGCTCAAAAAGTAATGAGGGTTTAATATTTCAAGGGATATCTCGTTTATCTAATCATAAAATTGAAAACGAAGAGAAATATTTTAAAGGATATTTTGGAAATGACTTAAATCCAATTACAAATAAAAATGATATTCCAGAAAAATTTAAAAGAGAAGTTCAAGGAACTTCAATTAACATTATTGGAATATGGAATGATATAGAAGTTAAATCAATAATGATTAAAGCAGTTTTAAATCATTTTTGGCTAGCCATTTACGAAAATGAATTAATTGTAAAAATTGACGATATAAACATTGATTCAAAATTTATAACAAACAATTTACACGAATATTTTCCAAATGTAATTGAAACTGGACGATACAACGATCACGGAAACCCTCGACAATACTTTGAAACATTTCAAACAGGAACTAAGTTCTCAGAACAAATCCAAGGTATTGGAGACGTAGAATTTAGAATTTTAAAAAATGATAGTTTTGCTGGAAGAATATCCCATTTTAGGAAATCAAAAATGCTAATTTATAAATCCCCTGAATTATATTCAGGTTATTGCGCAGTTTTTTTGTGTAATGGAAAAGAAGGAAATGAAATCTTAAAGAAACTTGAAAACGCAACACATACCGAATGGAAAAAAGGAAACTGGAACGAAAATCCATCTGAAGGTAAAATAATACTTGATAAAATCAAAGATTTCAAAAAAAAATGTATTGATTCGTTTTATGGAGCAAATAAAGAAAGTGAATTTAACATACCCGAATTTGATAACTTAATTTCATTATTTGAAAAAAAACCAAGTGCAAAAATTCCAAAACCAATTTCAAAAGTTGAAAATTCATTACCAAAAATACTTGATAAAAACATTTTGAATCTTTTTAGTTACGTCGTTGAATTAGAAGACGGAAAACCAGTTTATCAATTAGAAATAGAAACCATTAAAAAATTAAATTCAGTTTACATTGAAGTTTCAGTTGCAACAGATGGCGATAATATGAAAATTAATATATTAAAATGCGACAAAGGTCAATCTGAAAAAAATACTCTAAAATTAAATTTAGAAATAGGGAAAAACACAATTAAATTTGTTTTAGATGATTTTCTAAAGCATTCAATTTACTATAAACAACTTACTAAATATGAAATTTAAAGGTTATAATTTCCCACATCCAATTGAAATTTATAATGATTTCAAACCAACTATATCGGAAAATTCTATAGGCATAAATATAAACAGTGAAATATTCAAATTATCCGAATTAAGTTTGAGCGTTCAAGACTTTGTTCAAAACAACAAAGCAGATATAATTTGCGAAATTCAATGTTCTGATACTTTTTTCAGGAAAATAGAATTAATAAATCATACCTTCGACTTTAATTATTTTATTGATAAAAGTTTATACAGGAATAAAATAGAATTTGAGTTTTCGATTGTAAGTAAATACAATTCAAAAGATTATGAAATTGATGGTAGAAAATATTATTTAGAAAAAGGTGATGTTATATGCTCTTTGGGGAAATTTAGCTTTGGTGGCGGTGATGGTACAATTGCTAGTTTATTAAAATTTAACGAAAATAAAGACAACAATGAAATTAGATATAGTTTAGAAAATCATTATGTTACGATTGAATTACCAACAAAAATATTTGAAAAACTACGAATCCTTAAAAATAATCCAAATTTTAGTAAAATATTTATTTCATCAATTTTCCAACCAAGCTTAATCTACATTTGTAGTTTTCTTGATGAGGATACATATGAGGGTAAGGAATGGTTTGATTTTTTAAGACAAAAATGGAATTTAATAAATGAAGGTTCTGAATTTCCAGAAAAAATAGAAATTCCAAATTTTGTTCAAAATTTGTTAAACAATCCACTGTTTTTACTAATTGATACTTTGGAGTCAATGGAAGAAATTAATAATTTAAATGAAGATTAAATTATGAGAAAAATTAAGCAAGAATCGGTATTAAGACTTTATAAATCAATATCAAATAATGATTTCGAAACTATTGAAAAATATAAAAATTCAGAAAAATTCAATTTTAATTTTATAAGTAATGAATTTGAAGATGACAATAATTTTGAGATTCAAGATATAGAAAATGTTGCTTTGCAAATGTTGCCATTTGCTGAAAGAAACGGCAATTCAGAATATCAAGCAGCATTAATATTCTGGAATCATACAAAACATTTAACGCCTTTTCAAGCATCAGACATCGGCTTATGGAATTATCTGAATCATTTTCCGTTTTACTCATTTCTTCAAAAAAGATGGGAAGGAAAAATCGATAATGCAATAGGTATAAAAAATCATTTTATTCAAAAATCTTCCACACAAGGAGAATTAATTGACCATACACTTTCGGGATATTGGTGGTCATTTTATTTATCCGTGGATAAAAGC
>JAYVBR010000116.1:0-3986 GCA_043750395.1 Bacteroidota bacterium
AATACAATCCTAAAAGCTATCAAACTGTTAAAAATGAAATCTCAATACACAGATTAATTATTAAATTGGAGAAAATAATTTCATTTTTAGGTTTTAATAACTAACGTACAAATGTATTTTATATTTTAAAACCAACAAAAAATCCCAATCTTTAAAATTTTAGACTGGGATTTTTCTGTTTATTTCCTTTCAAAAATAAACGAAAACAAATTAAAATTTTGATAATCAAACTTTAAAATTAAATTTAAAGTAAAAAAACAAAAAACCAACTATTTTCTAGCTTTTGGTTTTTTAAAATTCTGTGTTTGTGTCTTTAAATTATATCCAATAAAATTGAAGTTTTTAGAATAACAATATTTATGTTATGGCTGGTGGTTAATTAATTTATTTTAAAGATTTAAGCTGGTTTTGGCTAATAAAATCTTTCTGAGAACCACAAGGGCATTTATTATATTTGTCAAAACTTAACAAATTCTCTTGAAATACTTTTTCGATGGCTAATTTTACTTCGGTTGAAGTTTTTACTTTTTTATTACAACTTGTAAAATAAATTCCAAATGAAAAAGCGACAATTAAAAAAATCTTCTTCAAACATTCCTTTTTTAAGTTAATAAATCAGTGAGTAATTTTGATAATTTCCAACCAATATAAAAAATTGATTTTCAATAGATTAAAATTAAATAATATTAGAATACAACAATGTTAAAATTAGTTTTATTTTTAAACTTTAACTTTACGAATAGTTTATAACTTTAAAACAAATTATTTAAAACCAATTGTAAACTAGGTTTTTAGATAACTTTATGTTTCTAGAAACCATTAGATATTAACAAAATTTTCTTTAAACAAAATAATAAATTAATTTTACATTATTAAATTTAGATTAAATATGATTGACTGGAAAATAGCCCAAGAATTTGAAGATATTACTTATAAAAAATCCAATGGAGTAGCCCGAATAGCAATTAATAGACCCAATATCCGTAACGCTTTTCGACCAAAAACAACTTCAGAATTGTACCAAGCTTTTTATGACGCTCAAGAAGATACATCTGTTGGTGTAATTTTATTGTCTGGCGAAGGACCATCTACCAAAGACGGAATTTGGTCTTTTTGTAGTGGTGGTGACCAAAACGCACGTGGACACCAAGGTTATGTTGGTCAAGACGGACAACATCGATTGAACATTCTTGAAGTTCAAAGATTAATCAGGTTTATGCCAAAAATAGTAATTGCAGTTGTTCCAGGTTGGGCAGTTGGTGGCGGACATAGTTTACATGTAGTTTGCGACTTGACTTTAGCAAGCAAAGAACACGCCATTTTTAAACAAACAGATGCCGATGTTACCAGTTTCGATGGTGGCTATGGATCGGCATATTTAGCTAAAATGGTTGGACAGAAAAAAGCCAGAGAAATTTTCTTTCTTGGTAGAAATTATTCTGCACAAGAAGCAATGGATATGGGAATGGTCAATGCCGTAATTACTCACGATGAATTAGAAAATACTGCTTTTGAATGGGCGCAAGAAATTTTACAAAAATCGCCAACATCTATTAAAATGCTAAAATTTGCTATGAATTTAACAGATGATGGAATGGTCGGACAACAAGTATTTGCTGGCGAAGCAACAAGGCTAGCCTATATGACCGATGAAGCTAAAGAAGGGCGAAATGCATTTTTAGAAAAAAGAAAACCAAATTTCGGCGAAAATAAATGGTTGCCATAAAAAGAGTCTCAAGTTTCAGGTTTAAAGTTGTAAAACCCAAAAAAATGAAACTTTAATCAAAAAAATAAAAAAATGAAACACTGGATACAAGCGGCTCGAGTTAGAACATTACCATTATCGGTTTCAGGAATTTTACTTGGTTGCTTTTACGCAATGTCTCAAGGCTTATTCAATTGGAAAATTGTAATTTTTGCATTGTCAACTACCTTGGGTTTACAAGTTTTATCCAACTTTGCCAATGATTATGGCGATGGAATAAAAGGTACAGATAATGAAGATAGAATTGGTCCAAAACGTGCTATTCAATCTGGGAATATTTCACCAGTTGCTATGAGATATGCCATTTTTATTACTGCCTTTTTAACTTTGGTTTCGGCAATGTTGTTAATTTATTGCTCTTTTAAAGGAGAATTTTTAATTTATTCATTAGTTTTTTTTGTTCTAGGAATTATTGCAATCGCATCGGCAATTTATTATACGATTGGTAAAAATGCGTATGGTTATCGTGGACTTGGCGATTTATTCGTGTTCATTTTCTTCGGATTAGTCAGTACTTTGGGTATTTATTTTATGTTTTCAAAACAATTAGATTGGCTGTTAGTGCTTCCTGCAACCGCAATTGGTTTGTTAAGTGTCGGAGTTTTAAATCTTAATAATATGCGTGATGAAGAATCCGATAGAAAATCTAATAAAAATACAATTGTAGTAAAAAATGGAGGTGCTTGGGCGAAAAAATATCATTTTTTCCTGATAATTACTGCAATGATTTTAGTTTTCGTATTCGCAATAATTTTCGATTTTAGTTACAGAGATCCACATTCAGAAGTTTTTAATTTTGATTTTTATCTTTTTCTAATTGCCTACATTCCTTTAATTATGCACTTAATTCGGGTTAAAAGAAATTATGAACCAAAATTATTGGACTCAGAATTAAAGAAATTAGCATTAAGTACATTTCTTTTGGCAGCATTATTATCGTTGTCTTTAATTTATTTCATATCAGATTTTCTAATATACAACACCAATTAATATTTCGATTTTTTTTGAAGCTATTTGCTGCTATCATTCCTCTCGTCCCAAAAGACGAGATACCTTCTATCAGGGCTAGGGTTTCAGTTCATAAAACAATTTTTCCTAAAATCAAAACCAATATTTCAATGAAAATCAGCCCATTCAATCTATTAAAATTCAATTTTCTATTGCTAATAAGCCTTTCATCACAAGCCCAGCAAGACGGTTATTGGGACAAAGAACGCATAACCAATAAACAAATTGTAGTTTCGGCCCGAGAAAAAATAATTATAAAATCTGAGGATTTTCCTATTGGAACAACCGAAATTGTGTACCGAATTACGCTTTTAGACGAAAATCAAGAAATGGCCTCAAGTTTAGTTTCAGTTTTAAAAGCAATTCCAGATCCAACTGGTATAAGCCAGGGTTCGGCTGGTGCAGTTCTGCTTTTGTCCAAAGTTTCGGGCGATGACAAGTGCAAATATGCCATTTTTCAAACAGAAAAATTTGCATCTCAATACAAAAAAACTGGTAAATTAGACAAGGCTTGTTTATACCAAAACAATCCTATCAATAAGGAAGCAAAAGTACTTTCACTCGGTAAATCAGTATGTTTGAAGCTCAATACAGAAAAAATTTACTTTGGTTTCGAAAGTAAAAATTGGGTAATGAACCAAAAAATTATTTTAGAAATTGTTCCTTGGGTCGATAATAAGTTAAGTCGAGGCTGGAATTCGCAAAACAAACAGGTAACTTTTAACCAATGTAAGTTATCCGAAACAGCCAAAAAACTTCAAAATTCGAATTTTTTTTGTGTTTGTCAACTCGAAAAGTTACAAGAAAAATACAAATTTTTTGAAATTGACAACCTTTTACAAGCCGAAAAAATATCAAATTTAAAGACAATCGAAGTTGATTGTTTAAAAAAAACAGGAGACAATCAATTTATTGACGATACAATTCGAGCCGAAATCGATACGCTAATCAAGAACGAAAAGTACGATACAGCCATAAATAAATTACTAAATATTGTCAAAACAGGCAACGCAACCGCCATTGATTTTAACAATTTATGCACTTGTTTTTTGCTTACAAAACAGTATCAAAAAGCATTTATAAATATTAAAAAAGCAGAGGTTTTAGATAATTCTGATTTGCAAATTCAACTCAATTTAGCACATAGTTTTATGTTTAATAATGATTTAAAATCAGCCAAAAAAATCCACGAAAAATTCAAAAATCAAAACTT
>JAYVBR010000117.1:0-3978 GCA_043750395.1 Bacteroidota bacterium
AGTTAATGGATCTGTCCAACCCCAGCAACCACTACCTTCCGTAGGGGTTAGACCACCGTCAACACCACCAATTTGAGAAAATGGCATATGTGCTTTTAAATCAATCTTATTACAAGGATAAATACCTGCAAAACCTCCGGTACAAACCTGAGCAATCGATAAATTGAAAGAGAAAATTGATAACAGTATAAACTTTTTCATAAATAATATTTTATATAAATGTACTTATTTTTATTTTAAAAACACAATTTCGGTTTAAAATAATAATTTTCTAAACGTGAATTGCTCTATTTTCTGTGGCTGCCAAGGCTGCTTCTTTTATTGCTTCTGCAAATGTTGGGTGTGCGTGAGACATTCTTGCCATATCTTCAGCAGATGCTTTAAATTCCATTGCGTAAACTGCTGCTGCGATTAAATCGGCTGTTCTTGCACCAATCATGTGAACGCCAAGTACTTCGTCAGTTTTAGCATCGGCTAGAATTTTTACAAATCCATCTAAATCGCCACTTGCTCGTGCGCGACCTAATGCTTTGAAAGGAAAACTTCCTGATTTAAAAGCAATTCCTGCTGCAACTAATTGTTCTTCTGTTTGTCCAACTGCTGCAACTTCTGGCCAAGTATAAACAACTCCTGGAATTAAATTGTAATCAATATGTGGTTTTTGACCAGCTAAAATTTCGGCAACCATAACGCCTTCTTCTTCGGCTTTGTGTGCCAACATTGCGCCACGAACTACATCGCCAATGGCATATATGTTCGGAATATTGGTTTGTAAATGATCATTAACCTCAATCATTCCTCGATCTGTAATTGTTACACCTGCTTTTTCTGCTGATAATCCATCGGTAAAAGGGCGACGACCAACCGATACTAATGCGTAATCTCCATCAAATGTTATGGTTTCTCCTTTTAGATTTTCGGCTTGAACTTGAACTGCATTTCCGTCTCGAACTACCGATTTAACTTTATGTGAAACATAAAATTTCATTCCTTGTTTCTTTAAAACTTTCATTAATTCTTTAGACAATGAACCGTCCATTCCAGAAATAATTCTGTCCATATATTCAACAACCGAAACTTGTGCACCAAGTCTTAAATAAACTTGACCAAGTTCAATACCAATAACGCCGCCACCAATAATTATTAAATGTTTAGGAATTTCTGGCAATTTTAATGCTTCTGTTGAAGTAATAATTCTTTCTTTATCTAATTTAATAAATGGCAAACTCGATGGTTTTGAACCAGTTGCAATAATTATGTTTTTAGATTCAATGGTTTCAGATGTACCATCGACATTTGCAATTGCTACGTGAGTTGCATCTACAAAAGAGCCAATTCCTGTAAAAACGGTGATTTTATTTTTATCCATCAAATAATTAATTCCACCAACGGTTTGATCAACAACGGCTTGTTTGCGAGCAATCATTTTTTGAAGATTGGCTTTAATTTCGCTTGAAACTTCTATTCCATAATCTTCGAAATGTTTTACATCGTCATAATGATGCGAAGAGGCCAACATTGCTTTCGATGGAATACAACCTACATTTAAGCAAGTGCCACCTAAAGTTGAATATTTTTCGATAATTGCTGTTTTGAAACCTAATTGTGCACAACGAATTGCAGATACATATCCGCCTGGTCCTGAACCTATAATGACTACGTCAAATGAACTCATAGTTTTTTTGTTTTGATTTTACAATTGCAAATTTACAAATTTAATTGCAATATCAATGTCAAATTTATTTAAGGTTTTCCCTTTGGATTTCTTGTAGTATAAAAAACAAAATAAATTAAAATATCATTATCAAAAATTTCATAAATTATAACAAAAGGAGACTTAACCAAAGGTAATTCTCTATAAAATGGTTGTTTTTTAATTTCAAATAATTAAGGATTTGTTTTCAGAATTTGATAATAACTTTTTAAATAAATAAAAAATCGCTTACCTAAACCTTTGTTTATTGATTTGTAAAAATATATTGATTCATTGATTTTGAATTCAGCAAGTTTTAAAATTTTAATCTTAAAAACCATATTTTTCATTCAGCTATTGCTCAATTTCTTCCCAAGAAGATGCAGTTTTTTTTGCTGACAAATACTTTTCTCGTGATTCAGCAACTATTTTATAATAAGAATCGGGAACATTTATAGTTTTATTGCTAGAATTAATAGAATCAAAAACGCCTTACAAAATCTCAAGTTTAGAATCGTCTTGAATAAACTTACTAAAATCTTTAATAATTTTTTTTCTTAATTCTAATGTATACATTTTATTTAAATTTTCTCAAAGTTAGAAATTATTTTGCAAAAATCGAATTAATCCCAATCTTGCGCTACAAAGACCATTTTTTCATTTTTATCATTTAATAAAGTTAAAGTATGTCCTTTGATTATAAAAGAATAAGTTTTTAAAAGTGATTTAGAAAAAGAATTTTCTACGTTCATTTTTTCTGCACAAAACATTTCGGTTGCTATTAAATCTTTAAAAGTTAATTTGTTTTCTTTCACTTCAATTTTAAAACTAATTTGATTGCAACCCATAAATGCTGATGGATTTTTTGAATTGGTCAAATTCATTTGTGCTTGATTTTTAATCAAATCTTCTTTCTTGAAATTTTGAAATTCGACCAACATCCAAACGCGATTCAATTGATCTGGTTTGTTTTCAAAAATAAGTTCGTTGCTTTTCGATTTGCAATTAATGATTAAAAAAATAGTTAATAAAACCGACAATTGTTTAAATTCTTTTTTCATTTTTTTTAAAATTTCTAATTTTCTAATTAACAAATTGATAAATTATTTAATTAAACAGATATAATAGTTGTTTTCTTAACTTCGCCAATCATAAAAGTACTATGTTTACTGCCAATTTGGTGTAATGTTGATAATTTATTGACCAAAAAATCTCGGTATTCTTCCATATCTTTTACAACGATTTTCAAGATATAATCATAATCGCCACTAACATTGAAACATTCTAGAATTTCGTTGAACTTGACAACTTCTTTTTCGAATCCTAAAATAAAATCTTTGCTTTGTTGAATGAGTTTTATTTGACAAAAAACCACAAAACTTTTATCTATTTTTGAGCCATTTAACAAAACTACATATTTATCGATAATTTTTTCACGTTCTAATTTTTTTATACGTTCGTAAACAGCTGTCACCGATAGATTTAGTTTCGATGATAGTTCTTTGGTAGTTTGCTTAGAATCAATTTGTAATAATTTTAATAATTTTCTGTCAGTTTCGTCTAGTTTCATCTTTTTATTATTCTGATTATATTTAGATTATTTCGAAATATAAGATTATTAATCATCAAATATAACGAATATTAGTTTTAAAATCTATTTTTAAAACTATATATTGTAATTAAATCCTATTTTTATTTATTTTGAAATGAAATTAATATTTATAAAAATGGAAAAAAAATTAATAAATTCTGGTTCAATTTTCGAGAAAGAAGTTTCTTTTTCCAGAGCAGTTGTTCTAGATAATATGGTTTTTGTTTCAGGTTGCACGGGTTATGATTACAAAACTATGCAAATTTCTGATGATGTGGCTCAGCAAACCGAACAAACTTTCAAGAATATTATTTGGGCTTTAGAACAAGCAGGATCATCTTTAAAAGATGTTGTTCGTGTTCAATATTTAGTTCCAAATCCTGATGATTTCGAGAAATGTTGGCCAGTTATTAAAAAATATTTCGGAGAAATTATGCCCGCTTGTACAGCAAGTTGTCCAGCATTAATAAGTAAAACAATTAAAATAGAAATCGAAGTAACTGCAATTAAACAATAGCAATTTCAATAGCAATTTTCAAAATTTAAAAAATATATCTATGAAAAATTTTAATCCAGCAGATAAGATACAAGATCTGCAATATTTTGGAGAATTTGGTGGCGTAAATCCATCAATATCAGATAGTTCTACCTATACTTTTTTGTCTGCTAAAACAATGTTTGACACATTCGAAGG
>JAYVBR010000118.1:0-3978 GCA_043750395.1 Bacteroidota bacterium
TAATTAATGGAGGAAGTTTCTCGGCTTCGAGTATTATTTCTTCTAATTTGCAAGGATCTAAAAGAGCAACTTTTGTTGGCGAAGAAACTGGCGGAACATTCAATGGAACGGTTGCTGGACAAATGCCATCTCAAAAATTACCTAATTCAGAAATGAATTTAAAACTTGGATTAATTGGGTGTATTCCGTTTCATAAAACTGAAAAAAAAGGTAGAGGTATTTTTCCTGACAAAGAAATTATCCCAACTTTACAAGATCGAATTGACGGAATTGATCCAGAAATGAATTGGATTTTAGATGATTTGATGAAAACTGAAAGCAATTCTATAAGCAGCAATAAATAATTTTCTAATAAGAATTAAAATAATTTCCTAACTTTCCGCTATGGCGAGAGTGTTAGGATTTTTTTTAAACCCAGATTACGCATTAGGAATCGTTGGGAAACAATATTTTTCAATAAAGTCAAGTGCTCACGGAATTTTTTGAATGAAGAAATATGTTATATTTCAAAATTTAAAAAATGAGTAAGTGCTTGAATTTGAAGAAAAATAAAGTTGAGTAGATTTTTAATGCGTAATCTCGGTTAAAAATTAATTAGATTTGTAAAAAATCAACAAAAATGAAAAAAATATTTTTCCTAATATTACTTTTAACTAATTTGTCCATTTTCTCTCAAGAAACTTTTACCAGAAAAGATTCTTTACAAGGCGGATTGCGTTCAGAAAGAACTTGTTTTGATATTTTAAGATACGATTTGAATATTAAAATCGATATCGATAAAAAACATATTGTTGGTTATAATGAAATACATTTTAAAGTTCAAACAAAAAAAACAAATAGAATTCAAATTGATTTGTTCGAAAATATGCAAGTTGACAGTATAATTTTAGAAAGCAAAAAATTAAACTTTAAAAGAGATAATAATGCTGTTTTTATAGATTTTCCGAATTATTTATATAATAATACTGATCATTCTATTCGATTTTACTATTCAGGAAATCCCATAATTGCTAAAAATGCACCTTGGGACGGCGGATTTGTATTCAAAAAAGATTCGAATAATCTTGATTTTGTGGGCGTTGCTTGTCAAGGCACTGGTGCAAGTTTATGGTTTCCTTGCAAAGATTCTCAAAGTGACGAACCTAATGATGGTGCCAATATTAGTATTGAAGTTCCAACAGGTTTAACAGCAGTTTGTAATGGACGATTGTTAGGTTCGACTCCAAAAGAAAATGGATTCTCTCGCTGGGATTGGCAAGTAAAAAACCCAATAAATTCTTATGATATAACAATAAATATTGGCGATTATGTTCATTTTAGCGAAAATTACAAAGGTTTAGATCTCGATTATTATGTATTGCGTGACAACGAAGCCAAAGCCAAAATTCAATTCGAGCAAGTAAAACCTATGTTAGATTGTTTTCAAGACAAGTTTGGGCCATATCCATTTAAAAGTGATGGTTATAAATTAGTCGAATCTTCTTATTTAGGAATGGAACATCAAAGTGCTGTTGCTTACGGAAATAAATATCAAAATGGCTATTTAGGAAACGACTTGTCTGGAACTGGAATCGGAAATTTATTCGATTTTATTATCATTCACGAAAGTGGTCACGAATGGTTTGGCAACAGCATTACCAGCAAAGACATTGCCGATATGTGGATTCACGAAGGTTTTACAACCTATTCAGAATCTGTTTTTGTGGAATGTCAATATGGTTCAGAAAAAGCTCAAAAATATTTAAAAGGATTGTCAAATAATATCCGAAATGATAAACCTGTTATCGGTAAATTTTGTGTAAACAACGAGGGTTCAGGCGATATGTATAACAAAGGCGCAATGCTTTTGAACAATTTGCGACACACAATTAATGATGATTTTAAATGGTGGAGAATTTTATTTAAATATTCAGATATTTTTCGACACAAAATCATTGATACCGAAACTGTAATAAAATTTTTTAATAAAGAATCGGGAATTAACCTCACTCCTATTTTTAATCAATATTTAAGGTTTACTAAAATTCCTGTTTTGGATTTGAAAATTAATAAAAATAAATTAGAATACAAATGGATTACTGATGTTGAAAATTTCGATATGCCAATCGAAATAAAATTCAAAGGAAATATAATTAGATTAAAACCAACAAATGCTACTCAAACTACTGATTTTAAAATCCAAAAAATTAAAGAAATTGAGGTTTTGACTGATAAATTTTATTTTGAAGTGTTTAAAAAATAAATTCTTTTCAATTATAAAAACTCTAAATCTCTAAAATCTATGTATACTTTTAAAATAAGGTATAGAGATTTAGAGATTTTAATTTTTAAAACTAAAGAATTGATTCCTTTCGCAATACTTTTCCGTTATGGGTTTCTTTAAATTTATATTTAAAAAAAATTTCTTTAGGTTTTTCGTACTTGTCGAGTCTATCAAAAATTGAATCGTCAACATTATGTTTTTCGCCCTCGATAACCAAAATTAATTTTTCACCAAGAGTTTCATCTGGAATTCCAATAACAAAAAATCTAGCTTGTATTTTATCTGATAATTTGGCTTCAATTTGTTCAGGAATTAATTTAATTCCACCACTATTTACAACATTATCATATCGACCTAGAAAAACAAATTGGTTTTCGTTAATCAATTCTACTAAGTCATTTGTAAGAATTACATCATCAGAAATTTGAGGTGCGTGAATGACCAAACAATTTTTATCGTCATATGAAATCATAACATTTGGCAAAACTGTAAACGCTTTTTCTGATAATCTTTTAGCTGCAATATGAGTAATAGTCTCGGTCATTCCATAAGTTTCGAAAACTGTTGTTGGAATTTTTAACAATTCTTTTTCAAGATTGGCACTCATTTTTGCTCCACCAACAATCATTTTTTTGACTAATTTTAAATCTTGTAACGAATTTTGAACTTGCAATGGAACCATTGCTGTAAAATCATAAATGGTTTCGTTTTTAGCTAACGGATTTATGCTTGGCGCAACAAAATCAATATCTAAACCTAGAATAAAAGCACGAACAAACATCATTTTTCCTGCAATATATTTAACTGGTAAACAATGTAAACACTTATTGCTTGGCGATAAATCGAAATAATCGCCAGTTGCCAAAGCCGAATTGACCATAGCTTGTTTGTCGATTTTAATAATTTTTGGTTTTCCGGTTGTTCCAGAAGTTTGCAAATTCATAAAATCATTTTCATCGAACCAATCTAAGAAAAATTCGCCGACGTGTTTTTCGAAATCTTCTCCTTCTTTTATAAAACTGTATGCTACTCGAAGCATATCTTCTTTATCAAAATGGAAACCGTTCATTTTAAATTGATTGTGAACTTTATCGTATGTTGGATTATTCATTTTCTCCTAATTTTTCGAATTCTAAAAGTGTTTTATCTTTAATATTTCCAGTCAATTTTTCTTTCCAATTGATCCAGCCATATTTTTTACTAAAAATAAATAATAAAATTGGATAAACAACCAAAACTGGAACTAAAATTGATGAAAAAATATCAGGTTGTGATTTATCGATTAAAATGGAGTGCGTTTGAAAAACAGTCCAATCGGCTGTAATTAACAAAGCTCCAATTAAATTATTGGCAGCGTGAAAGCCTAGTGAAAGTTCCATTCCTTCGTCCATTAATGTTAAAATTCCTAAAAATAATCCAGTTCCGATGTAGTAAATCATAATCGAATAACCCATTTTATCAACTTCGGGATTCATTAAATGTAAAGAACCAAAAATCGTTGAAGTCATTAATAATGGAAACCATTTATTTTGAGAAATGTTAGCAAAACCTTGCATCAAATAACCACGAAATAAATACTCTTCGCAAGAAGTTTGAAGCGGAATCATTATTATTCCAACAACTAAAAGTATTAAAAATGGAATTGTTTTAAAGTTAAAAACAAACATTTGTGGACTTAAAAAATACATAATTATTGTAGAAATAATTGTTATAAT
>JAYVBR010000119.1:0-3968 GCA_043750395.1 Bacteroidota bacterium
AGGTTTTAGAGTTTATTATAAATTTTAAAACAAGTTTTGCAACATTTATCGCTTAATTTTTCAGAATATAAATCTGAAATAGGGCTTGACGTTTCTGATTCTGTTCCAGAACTTATTTTACCACAAAGCGAAATATTGCCTAAATATTCTTCGCCAAAATATTTTGTTTTGTAAATTTTTTCTTTAAAAGCGTGTTGTTTAATTGAATTCGAACCATCGTAGGAATCAAGTGTTGAGAATATAATATTAGATTGCATAATTGTAGATATTTAAAAAATTAATAATAAATAAAGCCACTATCTGCCAACATTGGTTTTCTTAAATTTGGGGGTGTCGGCTTGCCCTAAACTTGGTTTTATACTTTTATGATTTCGTCTAACGGTTCAAGGCTTGGGCGTGTCAATCCCCAAACTTCAGAAAGCCTTTTCCGTTAGCAGTAATACCACCAAAAATCCGCAGAAAAAGAGAAATTTGAAAAATAAATCCCTAAAAAATTGTTTCTGAAATTAATTTGACTATTTTTGTCAAAACAAATTTTGTCTTATGGAAACATTTGGAGATATTATAAAAAACGAAAGAGAAAGCAAAGGACTTTTATTAAGACAAGTTGCGTCTGCACTTGAGATTGATCAAGCAATTGTGAGTAAATTTGAACGTGGAGAAAGAAAACCAACAAAAGAACAAGTTGAAAAATTTGCTGAATATTACAATTTAGACAAAAATAATTTGGTTACAAGTTGGTTAAGCGACAAAATCGCCAACACAATTTTTTACGAAGAAAATATCGGAGAAGTTCTAAAAGTAGCAGAAGAAAAAGCAATTTACTTAAAAACTATTCACGATGGAAGATAAAATAAAAGTTGTAGAATTATTCGCTGGAGTTGGTGGATTTCGCCTTGGATTAGAGGGTTGGAAGAACAAATCTGCATCGTCAAATTATAAAGAAAATTTTGAAAGTCCATACGAAATAGTTTGGAGCAATCAATGGGAACCATCAACCAAAGTGCAACACGCATCGATGGTTTATGAAACTCGTTGGGACAAAAAAAATCATTGTAATCAAGATATTTCGACAGTTGAAGTATCTCAAATTCCAAATCACGATTTGCTAGTTGGAGGTTTTCCGTGTCAAGATTATTCAGTTGCAACAACTTTAAAAAATTCCAAAGGATTGATTGGAAAAAAAGGTGTTTTGTGGTGGAGTATTCACAAAATTTTGAGCGAAAAAGAAAACAAAACCAAATATTTGTTTCTTGAAAACGTTGACAGGCTTTTGATTTCGCCATCTGGACAACGAGGACGAGATTTTGCAATAATTCTAAAAAGTTTAAATGATTTAGGTTACGCAGTTGAATGGCGAGTTGTAAACGCATCAGAATACGGAATGCCACAGCGAAGAAAAAGAATTTTCATTTTGGCATATTTGCAAGATTCGACAATTTATAACGAGATAAAAGAAACAAATCCAACGGATTGGATTCTAAAAGATGGAACTTTGGCAAACGCTTTTCCAGTTCAATCATATAATATTTTATTTCCAAAAGAGTTTGAATTAAATGGCGATATTGTTGAAATTTCAGAAAAATTCAACATAAACGGCAAAACAGGAATGTTTGAAAATACAGGAATTATGATTGATGGAGTTGTAACAACAATCAAAACAAAACCAAGTTACGAGGATAAATTTACAATCTTAAAAGACATAATCCAAAACGGAGAAGTAACCGAAGAATTCTATATAAACGAGGAAGATTTGGACAAATGGTTTTATCTTAAAGGTGCAAAAAAAGAAATGCGTAAAAACGCACAAGGCTTTGAATATAATTATAGCGAAGGTGGAATGATTTTTCCCGATTCATTAGACAAACCATCAAGAACCATTATAACAGGCGAAGGTGGAAAATCTGCTTCGAGATTTAAACACGTTATAAAAACCGAAAAAGGTTACAGAAGATTGTCGCCAGTTGAATTAGAAAGACTAAATATGTTTCCCGATAATCACACAAAATTTGAAGGTGTAACAGACACAAAACGGGCATTTTTTATGGGTAATGCTTTGGTTGTTGGTGTTATTGAGAAAATCGGAATTGCATTAAACCAAAAAATAAATAATGAAGTTACAGTATAATCCAAGCGACAAAAACTCTGTAATCGAGTATGCAAAGAAGTTAAAAGGTAAATCTTTAAGACAAGTTTGCGACGTAAAAGTTTTGGAGCATTCATATTCAGGTAAAGGCAACTTTGGTCAAGTTTTAGAGAAGTTTTATTTTGGTTATGAGCCAAATTCAAATGCAGAAGCAGATTTTGCACAAATTGAAATGGAGTTAAAATCTTCGCCATTAAAGCAACTAAAAAATGACGAATTTCGTTCAAAAGAACGATTGGTTTTGAACATCATTAACTACGTTAATGTCGTTAATCAGAATTTTGAAAATAGCGATTTCTTCAAAAAGAATGCAAGCATTCTTTTGATTTTCTATCTTCATAATGCAGGTTTCGACATTTTAGATTACTTGATAAAATTGGTTGATGAATGGAGTTTTCCTTCAACCGATTTAGAAATAATTAAAAAAGATTGGCAAACGATTAATGAAAAAATTGCAAACGGAAAAGCACACGAACTTTCGGAAGGCGACACTTTTTATCTTGGTGCTTGCACCAAAGGTGCAAATGCTTTGTCTGTCAGAAAACAACCATTTTCAGAAATTCCAGCAAAACAAAGAGCCTATTCTTTCAAACAAGGTTATGTAAATCATATTATTGCATCGATTTCAAACGATAGCAAAGGCATTTATGGAAAATTAATTCCAAACGCACAAGTTGCTAAAAAACAAACAATTGAAGA
The DNA here is from genome assembly GCA_043750395.1 of Bacteroidota bacterium. Lineage (GTDB taxonomy): Bacteria > Bacteroidota > Bacteroidia > Flavobacteriales > Flavobacteriaceae > Flavobacterium. Next base: position 2,846 of record JAYVBR010000119.1, read on the forward strand.
AATTGTAATTTCTAAATTTAAACCATTTTACGGAAAAACCGAAGAAGAAATTGTAAAAATTCTAAAAATTGAAATCAATACAAAAGCAAAAAGTTTCTACGCAAATTTGACAAAAGCAATTCTTGGAATTGAACTTAATAAAGAAATTGAGGAATTTGAAAAAGCCGAAATAATTGTAAAAACAGTTCGTCTAAAAGAAAATGATTTGCCAAAAGAAGACATTTCATTTCCAAATTTTAAATATGAAGAAATCGTAAACCAAGAATGGGAAGATTCTGATTTTAAAGATATTTTGGAACATAAATTTCTATTTGTATTCTTTCAATCTGAGAACGAAAAATTAATTTTAAGAAAAGTTAAATTTTGGAATATGCCATATTTAGACTTAATTGAGGTTGAAAAAGTTTGGACAAAAACAAAACAAATTGTTGCAAAAGGCGAAATAGTAAAAGAAATAAAAACCAATAAAAATGGCAAGGAAATTCGTTTCACGAATTTTCCTAGCAAGAAATTTAGTTCGATTTCTCACGTTCGTCCTCACGCAACAAATGCTTTGGATACATATGAATTGCCGAAAAAAGACAAGTTAACTAAACAAAATAAATACACAAAACATTGTTTTTGGCTGAATAATACTTATGTAAAAAATGAAATTTATCTAAAATAGAAAAAGGTACTACTGCTAACAGCGGTTTGCAAAAATTGGGGTTTTGGTCTTGACTTTACACATTGTTTTGTACTTTTGTGGTCAGTGATTTACTGAAAGTTCGGGCTAACCAAATCCCCAACTTCTGCAAGCCACGAGACGTTGTGTGCTATATTGCTGAAAAAAATACTGAAAAAGAAAAATGAATTTAAAAAATAAAATTGTACTAATTACTGGAGCAAATTCTGGAATAGGAAATGCGTTAGCGGAAAAACTAATTGCTGAAAATTATTTTGTAATTGGAACTTCTAGAAATGGAAAAATTGAAAATATTAAATCTGAAAACTTATTTGTCGTGGAATTGGATTTAACAAATCAAAATTCAATCGAAAATGCAAACTCAATTATTAGAAGTAAATTTAACGGAATTGATATTTTGGTAAACAATGCTGGAATTGCGCCAGATTTGGATAAAAC
>JAYVBR010000120.1:0-3956 GCA_043750395.1 Bacteroidota bacterium
ATATTGTGCCAACGTTTGTGCTTGATTTGTTGCAACATAAGGCGTTTTCCCTGCAAATCGATATCGTGCGCCAATTTCGTAATTTCGTTTGAATTTATAGCCACTTGTAAATGAAACCAAATGGCGAGAATCCCAAACTGATGGTCGAAATTTATTGTCCAATCCTGTAAATTCACTTTTGAATAATGTGTATGCCAATATTCCGAAGAAGTTTTTGGTCAATTTTTGTTGAAATGTAAATTCCATTCCATAAGTATTTCCGATTCCAGAATTCAAAATATCTTCGTTGCCAAGTACTTCAAAACCACCACCTTTATTGGCTAGCGAAACGCCATCGATTATTGAAACTGCATAATTGTTGTACTTTTTGTAAAATCCTTCAAGGCTAGTTTGCGTAGTTTTATTAATTGCTTTGGAAACGCCTAATACAAAATGCACATTTCCAGTATATTTCGAATCTTTATTGGCAAAATTTCCTGCATTGTCTTTGTAACCCAAAACAGTATAAGGCTGTATTTTAAAATACTTGCCCATTGCAAAATTCAATCGCCAATCTTTGTCTTGGGTCAACGCATACGATAGCGATAGGCGAGGAGAGAAGGTTTCTAACAACTGATTTTTCTGGGTTGTGAATGTGTTGGCATCTGTTCTAAAACCAAACGAAACATCAAATCGATCATTAAAAAAACTTTTTGATGCTTGTGCAAATAATCCATATTTCAAAAAATTTATCGATGAGTCGTAATTCAATCCTTGATTTATTATTGACGTTTTGTTGGAATAATCGGCATTTATGACATTAAAACCAGCAACAATTTTCCAATCATCGATATTTTTGGTTACTTCGTTACGCAGTTTTATTTCGGTTTCTTTAGAATTGTTTGAAAAAAACAATCCTGTCAAATTTTCGTTATCGGTAAATCGACGGAAATTATTATTTAAAATATTGGCACTTAACGAATTCAACATAAAACCTGAACCATCTTTGAAACGTTTTTTCCAAGACAAACCGCCAGTGCTTGTCCATTGTTTAATTATTGAAACCTGCTCAAGAACTAATTGTTGTTGCAATGTAAAGTTTTTTGGTCGTTTAACCGAAAAATCGTCAAGTGAACCAATTCCTAGGAAATTTATTTCATTAAAGTCGTCGATTTTATGATTCAATTTGTATTGATAATCCCAATAATCAGGGCGTATTGGCAATCCTATTGCTTCGAATAAAAACTGTAAATAACTGCGACGAACCGAAACCAAATAACTTGTATTTGCAGCATCTTTATTGCCTTTTAACATTGGACCTTCGAGTGTTAAAGCGGTTTCGCTTGCACCAACTCTTACGTTGCCTTGAAACTTTTTAGCATTTCCTTTTCGCTGGTTGAATTGCAAAACGCCTGACAGAACATTGTCATATTTTGCTTCAAAAGCCGATGTCGATAAACTCACGCCGTCAATAAACGAAACATTTAACATTCCAACTGGTCCACCAGCACTTCCTTGTGTAGAAAAGTGATTGATATTTGGAATTTCAATTCCGTCAAGATAATATACATTTTCGTTTGGTGCGCCACCGCGAATGATAACGTCGTTACGAAAACCACCAATAGATCCTGAAACTCCTGGCAAAGATTGTACTACTTTTGCAATATCATTGTTGCCTCCAGGATAAGTAGCAACTTCGACCGCCGAAAGGTTTTGAATAGAAAGTGGTGTTTCTTTTATGCGTTTAAAAGGGTTTTTACTAACCACAACTTCGGTTAATTTTTGTGAAATTGGTTTTAAATTGAAAATTAAATCAACATTGGCGACGGATTTAATAATGATATTAAACTTTGCATCAGAATCGAAACCTACTGCTGTTACTGCAATATTATAGCTGTTTGGAGTTATGTTTTCGAATAAAAAATAACCATTATCGGCAGAAGTAGCATTTTTATCGCTATTTTCAAAAGTGATTTTGGCTCCAGCAATTGGTTTTCCGTTTTCATCAAATACATATCCAACTTGGTTTCCAGTGTTTTGAGCTTTCGCAAATGATGATAATAAAAGTAACAAATAATATATTTTTTTCATATCCTAATTTTGTTTAGCAAAAGTAATTAAATCTTAAACAAAATCAAATTATTAACAAAAAAATCCCAATTAGAAATAATTGGGATTTTGTAATTTGCTATTAAAAATTAAAATCTGATTGTTGTTTATTCTTTTCCTCCATCAAGTGAATCTTGCCAAGCTTTCAATTCAGCCCATTGTCCTAAATAGCACATTTCTGCTTGTTTAGCCCAAGTCGATGGATTATGAATTTTATATCTTTCGCCAGCTGCATCAAGAATTTCTTGAGATTTTTCAATCGAAGTTTCAGATAATTGTTTCCAAGTTTTTATTCCAGCATTGTGGTATAATTCTTCGATTTTTGGTCCAATTCCCTCAACAATTTTCAAGTCATCTTGTTTCCATTTTTTTCCTAAAACTGCAAATGATGCATCGCTATTATATGCAATTGCTGCTATTCCTGCAGCCGCAACTCCTGCCGAAGCAGTTGCAACTGACGAAGCAAACGATTGAACATTTGCAGCAGCACTGGCTTTTGCAGCAGTCAAATCGGCTTCTAGTTTTGCTATTTTTTCATTTAATAATTTAGTATTGGCACGACAAGCATCTAAATCTGATTGAAGTGATAGATTTGCTGAATTATCTCCAACTTTTGCTCCAAAAGAGCTTCCTAATAAGTAACCTAATGCTCCAGAAACTAGTCCTACTATTGCTGGAATTAATATACAAGGGATTCCCATAATTTTATATTTTAATGATTGATAATTAATTTAAAGTAACTACTGTTCGTCTGTTTTTTGCTTTTCCGTCTGCGGTTTTGTTATCTGCAATTGGTTCGTCTGGTCCTTTTGAAGTTGCATCAATTTTATTTCCGACAATACCATTTTTAGCTAAATAATCTTTTGCAAAATTAGCACGATTTAAACCTAATTTTACGTTTGCATCTCGGTTACCTGCACTATCAGTATGACCAACAGCATTAAGTTTGGCACCTTCAACATTATCTAAATATCTAGATAAATCGGCTACTTTTTGCTTTTCTTCGTCGGTTAAATTGATTTGAGCTTGACCAGTATTAAAGTATAAAATCAAAGGATTTGCATTAATTTTAGCTTTCAATGCTGCCCAATCTTCTACTTTTTCGGTTGCAACTTCTTCGGCTTGCATGATTCTAAAATCGGCATTGCCAAGAATTGTGTCGCCACTCATTTTCCAAGCATCACGCAATTCGCCTTTTAATTCGAAACGGTTAGAAGCTATTCCTTTGGAAACGAAATAATTTTTCAAATCATTGGCTCTGGCCAAAGCCAAATTCGGATAAGTTGAATTGTTTTTTTCGCTGTTTAAAGCATAACCTGTTATGACAAGTTTGTCTTTGTTTTTATCGAAATAGGTTTTTAATAATCCAATTCCGTTGTTGATTGAGTCGCTCACAGGTTGAATATTCTTGAAATCATTTGACAAAAATCTAAAATTGTCATTGCAATTATAGGTTAAATCTTTGCCAGAAAGATTAAACTTGTTGTAATCGCCCATTCCAGAATTGTCTGTTAATGCAACTGGGGCAACGGTTTCTGATGGATTTTCTTGACAACAAGTTGGACAACACATAAAGCTGTAAAGCCAAGTTCCAATCGCAATTGTTCCCAAAATACCCAATAAATAAAGAATTTTTTTTGACATAGTTGTTTGGTTATTAATTAGTTTAACAACAAATTTAGTAAAAATTTAACAACTATTACGTTTTTTAAAATTATTTTGTTGTGAAATATTTTAATCAATTGTCATAATTTAAAATAGATTTTGAATATTTTTGTTTTTTAACAAATTAAATCACAATCATTTATTGAAGTGGTTTAAACTTTTTTCAATTGGCTGCAAAATTGTCTTTTTGCCCCATATTTCAG
>JAYVBR010000121.1:0-3953 GCA_043750395.1 Bacteroidota bacterium
AAGGTTTTGATGGTTTACCTGGCTTGGTTTTAGAAACCGCTGAAAATGATAAAATATGTCTTCGTGCTGTAAAAATTGAATTTAATATTGATAATAAAATTAAAATCGAAAAACCTGTAGCTAACAAAACAATTACTTCAGCAGAATATGAAACAATCGAAAAAGCCAATTTCAAAAAAATTCAAGACGAAATGGGCAATTAATGATTAATTTTAAAAAATATTTTTTTACAACAATCCTGCTATTTTTCGCAGGATTGTTTTATAAAGTTAAAGTAAAGTTAAATTTTAACTTATTTTGCAATAAGTCATTTTTTTTTTTTTTTTTTCAATTTTGTCTTGTTAATTAAAAACAAAACATTAATTTTAAAAATTATTAATTATGAAAAAATTATTTTTTACAGCTGTGGCTGTTTTGGCGTTTAACGGTGTAGGGTTTGCTGAAGGGAAAGAAATCAAAAATGTTGACGTTAAACTTGCAACCATGCCAGATTGTCACGCTTTTGGTATTGCTATGGCAAATGCCTACGAGGCTTTAGATGAGGGCGATTGTTGGTCTAGTTCAGATTTTAATCTTTTTGCGGGATATTGGTCAGGTTTGTGTGCAACAGGGTATAATAGAAGTTCAATTAACATACCTATTAAAAAAGTATAAGGAATTGCATTAAATTTTATAAACTAAACAACGTTCAATGGTAAAAATATATATTTTATTTGTTTTGTCTAATCTTTATTTTTTTCAGTCATATGGTCAATTAAATAGAGCTATTTATAAGCAACTTGTAAAAGAATACGATGAAAGTAAGATTTCAAATTTAGGCTTAGATGAAAATCAAAAACAATTACTTCAAGCTTTTATGAAAATTCAATCTGAAACTCAATTTGAATTGGTGTTTGATAAAAATGAGTCAATTTATTCCAAAGTCGAAACTTTAGAACTGGATGAGGGTAATCAATTACAAAAAATGAAAAATATTAATAATGACATTTTTTATAATAATATTCCTTCTAAAGAGAAAATATTTAATACGAGTCAGTTCATTCAGAAATATAATGTCATATTAGATTATAAAACGTATGTATGGCAAATAACTAATGAAACTAAAGTTGTGAGTGGTTTTAAGTGCTTTAAGGCATTAACTACTGTTTTGGATAGCTATAACCCTTTAAAAGACAGACAATTACAACTTACACATTATGCATGGTTTACTCCTGATTTACCTTACAGTTTTGGTCCAAAAGGGTTCGATGGGTTGCCAGGTTTAGTTTTGGAAGCCTCGGAAAATGGTCGTATATTTTATGTGACTTCAATTGAATTTGATTTAAAAAATGCTAAACCAATAGAAAAACCAAAGGCATCAACAACAATTTCTTCCGAAGAATACGATAAAATGATTACTGCTAATTTGCAAAGAATTAAGGACGAAATGGGCAATTAATGATTAATTTCAAAAAATATTTTTTTACAACAATCCTGCTATTTTTCGCAGGATTGTTTTTTTCGTACAGCCAAACCATTACAGGTGTTGTCTATGATAGTAATAACAGTCCTTTAGAAAACGCCAACGTAATTGCAAAACCATTGCAGGCCAACGCCAACCTGAAATTTGCAATTGCCGACAATAAAGGTCGGTACAAGTTAGAGCTAGATAAAGACATAAATTATGAAATTACGGTTTCGTATATTGGGTTTGTTCAAGAATCTTTTGTGAGCGACAATAGCACCAAAACCCACGATTTCAAGTTGCAACCCACTGGCGAAACCTTAAAAGAAATCGTGATAAAACACGAGTTTGTGCCTATCGAAATCAAGAAAGACACAGTAACTTATGATGTAAAAAGTTTTGCCAACGGCAACGAACGCAAAATGAAAGAAATTCTCGAAAAATTACCTGGTGTCGAAGTCGATAAAAACGGAATTGTGCGTGTGCAAGGCAAAAAAGTAACCAAAATGTTGGTCGAAGGCAAATCGTTTTTTGGCGGTGGCAGCAAGCTAGCGGTCGAAAATATTCCAGCAGATGCTCTCGACAAAATAGAAGTTATCGACAATTTTAACGAAGTTGGTTTTATGAAACAAGTTTCTGACTCCGACGACTTGGCAATGAATGTAAAACTAAAAGCCAACAAGAAAAAGTTTGTTTTTGGCGATATTGAAGCAGGTTCTGGAACTGCGTTTACTAAAAATCATTTGGCGCACGCTTCTTTGTTTTATTATGCACCAAAAACCAATCTCAGTTTTATTGGCGATGTTAACGACATTGGCAAAAGCACTTTTTCGTTCGAAGATTTAATGCGGTTTGGTGGCGGTTTTAGCAGTTTTCTTTCCTCAAGAAAACCTTTTACTGATTTATTCTCATTTACAAACAACAACAATGAAGTTGTAAAAAATAAAACGCAATTTGCAGCATTGAATTACAGTTTTGAAGTTGCACCTAAATTAACCATTTCGGGATTTAGCATTTTTTCTAAAATTTTGACCAATTCGCAAATCGAAAACAAGAATACATTTTTGCAAAATTCGATTGTAGATTTCGAGAATAAATTGCAAAATGGTTCAAATAAATCTGTTCTTGGCATTGGGAATATCAAGCTTGATTATTCGCCAAACAAAAAAGAAAAATGGATTTATAACGCACAATACCAATTGACTAACAATGACTTGTTGAATACTATTAATTCAACGACCAATATCAATTCGAATGTTTTCGAAACCATTTCTAAAGCCGATAATAATTCGGTGAAACAATATTTAGAATGGCACAAAAGTTACAATTTGCACAACACAACAACTTTTGTAATAAATCATTCATTTGATATTAACAAACCAATCAATCAATGGTTGACTAATCAACCGTTTTTAGCTGGATTAATTCCTTTGCAAAATGATATTTCTTATAATATTCAACAAATTAAAAAAATTAAAAACAACAATATTGATGCACTTTTCAAACATTATTGGATTATCAATAACCTAAATCATCTTTATACCAATATTGGAAATAATTACACCAATACTAATCTAGAAACTTCCGAAAAGCAAATATTATCGAATGGCAACATCAATAATTTTGAAAATTCAGGCTTTGGAAATATTCTAAAATACAATTTGAATGATTTTTATGTTGGTTTAGAATACAAATTCAAAATAGGAAAATGGACAAATAAACCAGCAATATATTTGCATTTTTATGATTTAAAAACCAATCAAATAACTGATAATTATACGATTCAAAAAACTCTTTTGCAACCTCAATTCAATAGCGATTATGAATTTAGCGCTTCCGAAAAACTAAATTTTACTTACAAATTAAACAATGATTTTCCTGATGCCAATAAATTGTCAAATCGATATACTTTGCAATATTATAATTCAGTTTTCAAAGGAAATGCAATACTCGAAAACGAACAATTTCATTCGGCTAATTTAGGTTATTCGAAAATGAATATGTATCGTGGCATTTTTTGGAATGCAAATGCAAATTTCAATAAAAAGGTGAAAACCATTAGAAACGAAGTTGTTCTAAATGGTATCAATCAATTTACAACTCCAATTTTGACCAATAATCCTGAAACCAACATTGGCTTTAATGGAACTTTTAGCAAAAAAATTTATAGATTTAAAATTGAATTAAATCCAGAAATGACTTGGTTTAGTTATGTACAAAATTTGAATAATATTGAAACAATCAACAAACAAAAATCGCAAAATATTGGATTGTTGTTTAAAACTGCTTACCGCAAATGGCCAAGTTTTAGTATTGAATATAAAAAAGGATTTAGCCAATTCGAAGGTATCACAAATTCAAATTACAAAACCGATGCGATAATTTCGGATTTGGAATGTAGTTTTTTAAAATCGTGGACTTTTAAATGCAATTACGAAAATCTAAAAAATACTAACAACAGCAACCAAACTAACTTTTTCGAAATCGCTAATACTTCCTTGCGTTATCA
>JAYVBR010000122.1:0-3946 GCA_043750395.1 Bacteroidota bacterium
TGGTTAGCCAAATGTATCGAATAAAAAACCAACTTCCAAGTACAAAACCAACTTTAAAGTTTGCCTAAAACCCCAATTGCGCCAAACCGCTGTTGTGCGATCGGTTTTATTTTATTTCTACTTTGTTAATTTTTGTTCCAACTGGCAAATCTTTCACTTGTTTGTAAATTTGTCCGCTAATTTCAAAATGTACTTCAATATCGGTTATTTCAAAATTTTCTGGTAAATATTCTCCGCCAAGAATAGGAAATGTTTTGTAACTATAAATATTATTTTCAGTTAGTTCAATTCCGCTTTTCTTAAGTTCTGCGACTAATTCAACTAAAAACCAATCTTCAACTATTTCATTGTCGGTTAATTTGGTTTCAAATTCACTAATATTATCTGCAACTTTTTCGAAAATTCCTTCACCAACATTTAGCCAATAACAAATTCCGTTACTATCTTCGAGAAATGCATCTCCAATAGTAGAAATTAGAATTATTTTTTTATCTTTTCCAATTAACCATTCCCAACTTTCCAATAAATTTTTTAAATTAATTTTTGATAAATCAATTTTTAATTCCGTCCAATTTATTTCCATATTTGATTATTTTTCGATTTTAGAAAATCTTTTTATTATGATTTTAATCTTCTACTTTCCGTCGCTCGAAACTGTCGCACAACGTCTCGTGGCTTGGCGTCAGTTGGGGATTTGGAAAGCCAAATTTATAAATTAAAGACCAAACTTCCAAGTACAAAACCAACTTTAAAGTTTGCCTAAAACCCCAATTGCGCCAAACCGCTGTTACCCGACGTTTTTTTCTCGATTATATAATTCAGTTTCATTCCTTTCAAACACTGGTTTTGCAATTATTCCTTCCCAATTTTCATTAATTTCTGGAATTTGATTTATTAATTCTGTTATAAATTCACGCCAACCTATAAATTCTTCGGTTAAATATGCTACATTATTATGAGTTTCAATTTTTAGACAAATATAGTCAATCGTAAATCTATCAACTTTGAAACCAATAAGGCTATTAATTTCTATCCATTTAATTTCTGTAATTATTTCATTAAATGTTATTCTAAAACCATAATCGATTAGTTCTACTTTTTCAATTTTGTTCTTCTCTTTTTGTCTATTCCAAAACATCACTTTTCTTTATGTTTGATTCGTGATTTATTCCATTTTTGTCAATTCGGCAGTTCCATTTAGCTTCTTTTGTCCAACCTCCATAAGTATTTAATTCGACTGTTCCGTTAGCAATTAAATTATCCATTTCGTTCGAATCATTTTCATCGTCCATATAAATCTTTACATTCATTCCTTCTTTTAATTCAATTTCTATTCCATTCGAGTTTTTTTTAAAATCACTTTTTGATAAAAGTACAGGATTGTCTTCAATCATTTCATTAAAATCGACATAAATTCTACTTTCTTTCATTTTTCAGTTTTTTTTGTAAAATGTCGGGTAACGTCTTGTGGCTTGGCGTCAGTTGGGGATTTGGTTAGCCAAATGTATAAATTAAAGACCGAACTTCCAAGTACAAAACCAACCTATGAGTTTGCCCAAAACCCCAATTGCGCCAAACCGCTGTTAACTGATGGCTTTATTCAATAACTTCTACATTCATTGACCTAGCATAGTTTTTTAAAACTTCATCAAACGTTACTATAATGTCAGTTTTTAACGTGTCGTCTTCAATCATTTCTTTAATAATCTCATCTACTAAACTTATGTCGTAATTGACAAATGAAAATTGTTTAAAGAAGTTTTCCAAAGCCTTTTTTCGATATTTTTCATCATATACTTTTTTATATTTCTCTTTTGACAATTCCGCTTCTAAGTTTACTTTTTCATTTTTTCTGCTTGAAAGCCGAGAATTTAAAAACTCGTATAATGTTGGAAATGGTATTATTATACTATAATTGTTTTCATTTATTAGTTGAGAAACAAATTCTATAATTTGTTGTTTTTCTTTTTCCTTTTCTGGATTAAATAAAGCTATCCAATAACCTGTATCAAGTAGTATAGTTTTCATCTATTAAAAAGGTAAACTGTCATCAACTTCTTTTTTTGCGTACCCATCCCAAATAGCAGTTTTTCGTTGACCAAATAAAAATCTACCTCTTGCTATTCCATTTTCATTGTGAACAATTGCGTAAATTCTGTCATTTTTTCCAAATGCTACAGACTTTTCTAAATCTTCTTTTAACTGTATAAATTTATCTTCAAACTCTAAATCAGTACCTTTAAAATGATATTCAAATGCACAATTAGAATTACCACAATCTAATGCTTTATTTTTATCTAAAAATGTATATAGGCTGTCATATTCACCTCTAATTCCTAGGTCGAAATTAAGTATTACATAATTAGGGAAAATCATTTCTTTCATTTTTTATTTTACAATGTTACAATTTTATTTTTATCTTTGCGAATTAACTATTTAATTTATTTACATTATGGCTAAAATTGTAAAATCATCTGAAAACTCAACTGGACGAAATACAAAGTTTGAAATCTCAAGGGCAGAATTAGTTCGACAAATTGAGAAAAAAGTACATCCTAACTTACATATTAGAGTTATAAATGGTGTAAAAACGCCTTGTTCAAATCCTAATACTAACTTGAATGATAATTTAGGTTAGCCTTAAATCCGTAGCCAAAATTACATTTTTTATTTTTTTAGAAACTTCATTTCTGTAAACCACTTCATATAAGTATGTATTTGGTTCTATTTCTGTATCTTTAATCTCTAAACATTCTGCTAAACCAACTGAATGGCAACAAAGAAGATTATTTTTTCTGTAAATTACTGTGTTTATCATTTATTTCTATTTATTTCGTGTAGCTTGGAAGCTATCAGTTAACGTCTCGTGGCTTGGCGTCAGTTGGGGATTTGGTAAGCCAAATGTATCGATTTAAAAACCAACTTCCAAGTACAAAACCAACTTTGGAGTTTGCCTAAAACCCCAATTGCGCCAAACCGCTGTTGTGCGTTCGTTTTTTTAGTCACAAGGTATTCCGAATAGATCTAAACTATTTATCCAGAAAACCTCAATTTTTAGGTTATTTTTTTCTATTTTATAAATTGCTCTTGTTGGAAATTTACATTTACTTTTATTTGGATATTTCCCCCATTCAAAATCATCACAATAAGTAAAATATGTTGAACCAATATTTGCATATACTTTTGCATTAATATTATCTGTATAGTCACTCTCAATATTATTGTTGAATTTTTCTATTTTTTTTTCTATTTCAAGATAATTTTTCCCATAATTTAGTTTTAGTAGTTGTTTAGAACAAATTAATGGTTTTCCGTTTTTTATTGTATCAAAATTGTTAATTGTAAGAGCAATTATATTTGTTCTGCATTCATCTAATCCGCATATAATATTTTCAACTTTCATTTGAGAAAAACCTTTAGTTCCATAAACGTAATATTTTTCTTTAATTTCTTTTTTAATTTCTTTTTCAAGTAATTCATTTCTGATAAGTTTAAATTTTCCTAAAGTATCAAAAAATTCATATTTTTTTAATCTATTTGAATTTACACCATATAGAACATTAAATAATGAATCTTTAGATTCCACGTATTCAAATATTCTATCAAATTTAGTTTTTTGTAAAGAATCATTTAAATTTATTACAATTGCAGTTGTATTTTTTGATAATTGGTATACAGAAAAAAAAGATTTATCGATTAAAATTTTATTTAAACTATAAGTTACTTTTTTGATTCCCTTAGTTTTTAAATCAACTTTAACTTCTTTTTTACAAGAAAAAATCGTTTGAATTAAGAATAAATAAATTACTATTTTTTTCATTTCTTCTTTGTTTTTAGAAAATAACGCACAACGTCTTGTGGCTTGCTGAAGTTCGGGAAAAGCACACACAAATCATTCACAAATGACTGAACTTTACAAGTACAAAACCAACTTTCCGAAAGCCTA
>JAYVBR010000123.1:0-3944 GCA_043750395.1 Bacteroidota bacterium
AAGATAAAAATTTTAATTTAATTTCAGTATTAAGCAAGTCATCTGCCAAAATTGGATTTGATTTTCTAAATGCCGATTCACAATCGTCTATTAGTTCACTTGGTATTGAAAAAATAACTGGAACCATTGACACTTGGCAATTTCAAATAAATGCTTCTAAGGAGTTTCGCAAATTTGAAATTATGGGAGGAATTATAACCAATTACAGCGGTTTTAAATATGAAGTTTCTGGAGAAACTGGTCCTTTAGGTTTGATTTTCCCACTTCAAACTACATTAAATAATAGATTGGGCGATTTGTCTAAAAATAAATTAAATGTAATGGCGGAGATTTCTGCAACTTATAATTTCAGAAAGTTTTATTTCCAATCCGCATTTGCTTTTAGTAAATTTTTAAATTCAAACATTTCAGTTCATTATAAGATTAATTAGTAATAATTTTAAAAATTAAAAAATCAATTCAAACAACCATCAAAAAATTAGAAATAGCTTGTTTTTGTTTAAGTTATTTTTTTTTAATTTAGTTGTTTTCTGGTTTTGTAAGCTTTTAAAAACTCACCTTTGGGTTTCCCGTCATCAAATGCTCCGAATTTTATTAAAAATCTAATGCCGCTTCTTGCATCTTCATTCGTCCAATTTTCATATTCAATTCGGTAAACTGCTGAATACAATTCGGCTCGTCCAACACCGTGATAGCAATGAATTAATACAGGATAATTCGATTTATCATCCATTATTTTAAAAAATTTATCAAGATTTTCTTGAGTTGGAACTTGGTCTGAACCATCATTAAAATATCGCAATCCTTTAATTTTTTGTATTGCTGCTATTTCTGCTTTTAATTCTTCTGGATTTTCTGGATTATTAACCAAATCATCAGTTCCAGGAAAACGCAAATCTATTATAGATTTTATTTTAAATTCTTCAACATAATCTGCAATTTCGTCAGGCGGAATTACTCCAGATTTATAAACTTTTCCTTCACTAATAGTTTCTATATTATGTCTGATATTCATTTCGTAAACATACTTTCCCACAAAAAATAAAACAACACCAAGAACCAAAAATCCAGTTTTCTTTTTCATATCTATTTAATTTGAATACATTTTTCTATCAACAATTCGATTCATATAATCTTGAATAAATGCCTTGCATTGTAATTCTAAATCATTCATTTCTTGATTCCTGTTCATTATTAAATTGTTTACTAATGTTTTGTCGTTTATATCAAAAAAACCAACTGCATTTTTCCCGTCAAATAAACAAATATATTTTCCTTTCGAAATTTGAGTAAAATCACCAGTAGAATTTATTACAAATGGCGTTTGCGATTTTTTATCTAATAAACTTCTACCCCAACTTCTAAATGGTTTTTTATAACCTATCATATCAAGAATTGTCGGATAAATATCTATTTGTTGTGCCAAATCAACGTCGATTCCTACATATTTGCTGTTAGGTTTGTAAATAATAATTGGTACAGCAAATCTATTAACTGGTTTGTTATATTCATCATAAAAAACCTGATTTCCGTGATCGGCAACCATTACAAAAATTGTATTTTCAAACCAAGACGATTTTTTTGCTTCATCAAAAAAACGTTTCAATGCAAAATCGGTATATTCAACACATTTGTGCATTTGAATTGCTCCATCTTTGAATCTATTTTTATACTTTTCTGGAATATTAAAGGGCTCGTGCGATGAAACTGTAAAAACTGTCGAAAAAAATGGAGTCTTTTTTTTATCTAAAGTTTTTTTCATAAACTGCAAAAAAGGCTCATCCCAAATTCCCCAAAAACCATCAAATTCCGAATCGTCATTAAATTCATTTCGACCATAATAATCATCAATTCCAAGAATATTTCCAAATCCTTGAAAACCCATAGATCCATTAGCGGCACCATGAAAAAACGACGTGTTATAACCTTCGGATTTTAAAGTCGAAACCAAAGATTCTATTTTTTGTTTTGGATATGGCGATGAGGTAAATGCGTCTTTAAAAGCCGGAATTCCTGCCAAAATTGATGACATTCCGTGAATCGACTGTCGTCCATTTGCGAAAGCGTTTGGAAAAATCAAACTGTGTTGGGACAAAGAATCTAAAAAAGGAGCATGAGTTTTGTGATTTGGAATTTTTAATATCGAATTGAATGAACCAATATATTCTCGACCATAACTTTCTAATATCAATACAACAACGTTTGGTTTTGTTGGCGAATTGTTTGCATATTGCTTAATTGGTAGCACTTTTTCGGCAATAACTTTTTCGTTAACATCACTAAAATTTGTTTTTATAAAAGTATTGGTGAATAATGTTTTTATTATTGCAAACGGTGTATTTAAAATAATATCGGAATGATTAATTTTTTTAACGTTTCTACCAGCATCTACCAGATTAATTGGTCGAGTAGATTTGCTGAAATCGCCTCCGCGAATGCCACCTATTATTAAAGTGGCAATTATAATAAACCAAATTATCGAAAATCCAAAATATGGAATTGGTTTGGTTGGAATCGAAATTTCGACTTTTAGTTTTTTGTACAAATAAATCCAAATTGATGAAAATAAAATTAATAAAAACCAAACGTGCCAATAATTAACCATAAAACTGAAAAACAAAGCCGATTTATTGGTTTCGTGTTTCACAACTTCTAACGATGCGGTATTGCTGCGAACCAAGCTAAATTTGTAATAAATTAAATCAATAAAATTGGTCGAAAACGCTAAAATATTAGTCGAAAAATATAAATAAAACAAAAATTTTTGATAACCAATTGTTGTATTTTTCCAAAACGGCAATATCGAAAATAGAATAAAAAGTAAGTTTACATATAGAATTGCTGTTGTATCAAACGCTAATCCATAATATTGCAACGAAAAAAATTCAGTTATTGAATCGACTTTTAGAAAATCAGAATTGTATAAATAAAACAAAATACGGGCAAAAAAATAAAACAAATAGACCAACAAAATTCTATATGCGAGTATTTTATATTCATTAATTCTTATAAATTTTAACATCTACTTTAGATTGTATTAATAAGCAAAAATACTTATTTCGATTTAATTAAATTTAAAATTAAATAAATATTGTGAATGAAATTATATTTATATAAATTGCATTAAATTAACCGACAGAAAATGACTAATATTACCCGATTATTCGATTTTGCCTACTACGAATTAGATAAATTCAACCTTGCTGATGCATTAGTAACCAAACAAAATGGCAATTGGCAAAAAACATCAAGCCAACAGTATGTAGACCAAGCTAACTCAATTTCAAGAGCTTTATTAAGATTGAATATTCAAAAAAACGATAAAATTGCAGTAATTTCATCTAATAATCGAACCGAATGGCACATTATGGATGTAGGAATTTTGCAACTTGGAGCCCAAAACGTTCCGATTTATCCAACAATATCCGAAGAAGATTATGAATATATATTGAACCATTGCGAAGCTAAATATTGTTTTGTTTCTGATGATGAAGTTTTACAAAAAGTAAATAAAATCAAAAAAAATGTCGAAAGTTTAATTGATGTTTACTCTTTTAACGAAATCGAAGGTTGCAAAAATTGGTCAGAATTATTAAAATTAGGCGAAGATTTATCTAATCAAGATGTTGTCGAAGATAGAAAAATTAGTGTAAATGCAATGGATTTAGCTACAATAATTTACACTTCAGGCACAACTGGTCGACCAAAAGGTGTAATGCTTTCGCACAACAATATCGTTTCGAATGTTTTAGATTCATCAACTAGAATTCCATTTGAAGCTGGGACAAATCGGGCTTTAAGTTTCTTACCAATTTGTCATATTTATGAACGAATGATGACTTATTTGTACCAATATATGGGTTGTTCGATTTATTTTGGAGAATCTATCGAAAAAGTTTCCGAAAACATTAAAGAAGTTGCACCTAATGTAATGACTGGAGTTC
>JAYVBR010000124.1:0-3943 GCA_043750395.1 Bacteroidota bacterium
CCAACAATTACACCTAGTCCGACTTGGCCGATAACTTTAAATCTTCCTTTTAAACCTTCTTTGTCTTTTTTGAAAATTTTGATATAATCGTCTAGAAAACCAATTAAACCCATCCAGATTGTCGTGACAATTAATAAAATAATGTAAATGTTATTCAATTTTGTCAACAATAAAACTGGAACTAATGTTGCCAAAATTATAATTAATCCGCCCATTGTTGGCGTTCCTGCTTTTTGTTTTTGCCCATCTAAACCCAATTCACGAACGGTTTCTCCGATTTGTTTGTTGCGTAAATATTCGATTATGCGCTTTCCGAAAACTGTCGAAATTAACAAAGACATTATTATTGCCAATGCCGACCTGAAAGTTATGTATTGAAAAACGCCTGTTCCAGGAACATTTAGCACTTTATCGAGATATTCGAAGATGTAGTAGAGCATAAATTTTATTGTTTAATTAAAGATTTATTTTCGTTACCATTCAAATCTTTATAATTTTGATTACTTATTATTTTGGTTCCAGATTTTTTTTCTAAATCTTTTCTTGCATTTCCTGCAACACTTCCGCCAGCTTTAGCAACTTTCTTGTTTTCTACAAAACCTATTGCATCTTTATTTTTGGCAATTTCGGTTGTTGATGCTTCTCCAAGCATTGTGAATATTAGCTCAAGATCGGTCATATGATCTCTTAAATTTTCATTTGGCTTTGTTAAACCTTTTAATGTTTTATATTCACACGGTATTATTCCAAAAGTTGCTTTGCTAATTTCGGCAGTCAAAATTGCATATTCTTTACCTTCTTTAACACCGCGCTCTTTCCATTCTTTGGTTAATTCATCACGAACTGCAATTCCTCTTATTCTTTTTTCTATCCAATTGTCAGAATATCCTTTTGCCTTATATGTTTCACGAATTCTTTTTTGAGCCAATTCTGGATTTTCAATTTCGGCAATTCGCTCTGCTCCAACATTAGCAAGCCACTGTTTAAAAGGTTCAGCTTTTGGTGAGGGAATTGATTGAATTAAACGAAGTATAACTTCTGTATTTCCTGTATCAGATTCACGGTTTTTACCATCCTCAGCTATGAGTTTTAACCGTACGATTTTATCGTACGTTTGGCTACCTTCGTTAATTAATTTCTTTTTTAAGTCAGACCAATATCTTTTTGGAACAGTGCTTTCAGTTAAAACCTCTATGATGTCAATTATAGAAAAATACCGTTGCTGTTCATCTTCATTCCAAACAGAACGTACTTTTTTTTCTCCGAATAATTTTATATTACTCATACTCTAATACTATAATTTCCTCAATTCCAAAAACTCTTTCAAAATTGCCATATCGTCAAAATCATATCGAATGCCTTGAATTTCTTGATAGGTTTCGTGACCTTTTCCTGCAATTATAATTATATCGTTAGCATTTGCCAATTGACAAGCGGTTTTTATAGCTTGTTTTCTGTCTGAAATTGATAATGTTTTCTTGAAATTTTGTGGTTCGACACCAGCTTCCATCTCGTTAATAATCGTTTCGGGATTTTCGGTTCTTGGATTGTCTGATGTAATGATGGTTTTGTCGCTTAGACTCGAAGCGATATTCGCCATTATTGGTCTTTTCGCTTTGTCACGATCGCCACCACAACCCACGATTGTTATTAATTGCTCGTTTTTGGTTCGAATGTCGTTGATTGTTTTCAAGACATTTTCTAAAGCATCTGGCGTGTGTGCGTAATCGACAATTGCCGTGATTTTTTCGTCGGTAACAATGAATTGGAATCTGCCTGAAACACTTTCAAGTTCAGATAATAATCTTAACGTTTCAAGTTCATCAAGGCCTAATTGGGTTGCTGTTCCGAAAATTGCCAATAAATTATAGGCATTGAAAGTTCCGATTAATTTGACCCAAACTTCGTTGTTATTGATTTTTAATAACAAACCTGATAATTGATTTTCGAGAATTTGCGCTTTGAAATCGGCATAGGTTTTTAAAGCATAAGTCAATTTTCTGGCTGATGTGTTTTGCATCATTACGATTCCATTTTTATCGTCGATGTTCGATAATGCAAATGCACCTTTCGGCAAATGATCAAAAAACGATTTCTTAACATCGCGATATTCTGCAAAAGTCGGGTGATAATCTAAATGATCGTGCGACAAATTGGTAAAAACGCCACCAGTAAAAGTCAATCCTTCGGTTCGTTTTTGATGAATGCCGTGTGAACTAACTTCCATAAAACAAAATTCAACATTATTTTCAATCATTTCGTTTAAGTAATGATTAATTGTTATAGAATCAGGAGTTGTGTGCGATGCTTTGTATTCGATTTCGTCAACCAATATTTTTACAGTCGATAACAAACCAACTTTATAACCTGCTTTTTTGAATAATTGATACAATAATGAGGCAACTGTAGTTTTGCCATTCGTACCCGTAATTCCTACCAATTTTAATTTATTTGAGGGATTTTCGAAATAATTTGAAGCCATAATTGCCATTGCCGAATTGGTATCTTTGACTTGAATATATGTAATTCCAGCTTGAATTCCATTAGGAAAAGTATCACAAATAATTGCAATTGCGCCTAAGTTGATTGCTTTGTCTATAAAATCGTGACCGTTAGAAACTGTTCCACGAATAGAAATAAAAACATCGTTTGTAATCAATTTTCTAGAATCGAATTCTAGTTTATTAATATCAATTTCAGTCGAACCTATAATGGATTCAATTTTTACGTTGTTTAATATTTCGTTTAAATTTTTCATTTTAATTTTATTTTGAAGGTCGCAGACCTTCTAACACAATCACGAAGTCGGAGACTTCGCTTAACTTTATTAAAGTCTTTGACTTTACTACGATAACTCTAATATAATCGTTACATTTTTATCAATATTTTGTCCAGGCAAAATCGACTGCGATTTCACTTTTCCGATACCTATGACTTTTACTTTTAACTTTAAATTTCCTAAAAGTGCCACGGCATCCATTCCAGACATTCCTTTTACGTTTGGAACAATAGACGATTTAGTTAATGTTTTACTATAATAGTTCGCATAATTATTGTCTTGCTTTTCGTTCTTTTTTTCAAGATTTTTAATTTCGTTGGTTGTTGGCGCATCGGTAAAAATCTTTTGAGCAATTCGTTTGAAAACTGGACCAGCAACATCGGCTCCGTAATAATTATTGTTTGATGTATTTGGTTTATGAATAACTACAATACAAGAATATTTAGGATTTTCGGCAGGAAAATATCCTACGAATGAAGAAGCGTAATATTTATTGGCTCCACCATTTTTGGAATAATTTACTGCGGCAGTTCCTGTTTTTCCAGCCATTGAAAAATCTTTAGAATACAACGCTTTTGCGGTTCCACGTTTTACTACATTTGCCAAAACAGCTTTCAATTTCAGGTTGGTATCTTGCGAACAAATTTTTGGATTAATGACTTGGGTATCGAATTTTTTTATGGTTTTGTTCCACTCTTTTATTTCGGAAACAAATTGTGGTTTGACCATCATTCCATCATTTGCAACAGCATTATAAAAAGTCAAAGTTTGCAACGGCGTAATTGAAACGCCATAACCAAACGCCATCCACGGAAGTGAAATATTGCTCCAACGTTTGTCTTTAGGTTGCGGAATATATGGATAACCTTCGCCTTGAAATGGTAATCCTAATCTTTTATTCAATCCATAATTATTCAAATGATTGACAAACTGAGATGGTGCTGATTTGTAATTTTGATAAACTGCTTGCACCATAACTGTGTTCGATGAAAGCTCAAATCCGCGTGCTAAAGAAATTTTTCCATAACCACCAATGTGAGAATCTCTAACTTTTTCGCCTGAGTATGTAATTATGCCGCCTTTAGTATCGAAAACTGAGCTTGTATCGACTTTTTTATCATCTAAAAGTGCCATTAAATCGGCTAGTTTATAAGTAGAACCAGG
>JAYVBR010000125.1:0-3935 GCA_043750395.1 Bacteroidota bacterium
AATTCTGAATTTAAAGATTTTGAAGATGCACTTCAAAATTTTTCAGCACAAAATACGAATGATATAAAAATAATTATAACTCGAAACATAAAAGATTATAAAACAAGTAAATTATCGGTGATGAAACCAGAAACTTACTTAAAAACAATCCAATAACGACTACTGCCAACAGCGGTTTGGCGCAATTGGGGTTTTAGGCAAACTTTAAAGTTGGTTTTGTACTTGGAAGTTCGGTCTTTACTTTATACATTTGTCTAACCAAATCCCCAACTGACACCAAGCCACGAGACGTTGTGCGTCACTTTCGAGCGACAGAAAACGTAAATAAAACCTAAATAAAAATTTTAACTTAAATAAAAAATATGATAAATTTAGAAATACAAACAAATAAATCTCGAATAGCATTCTTAACATTTATTCATTTATTATCATTGGCATTGGGAATTGTAGCAGTATATTATATTTATAAATTTGGATTTATTTCAATTACATTAATTTTAGTTTTATCAGTTTTTCTTTTAATATTTCCTTTTCTATTATATTTAAATTTAAAAATAATTGGTAATAAAGATGCGGGATTAGTCATAACCAATGAAGGAATATTAGATAATATTCAAATAACAAAACTCGGACTTGTAAAATGGGAAAATATAAAAGGATATAGAACCACTAGAATGTTTTTTTCAGATTTGTTATTGTTAGATTTATTAAACAACGAAGTAGTTATGGAAAATCTGAATAAAATGCAGAAAAATAATGCTCAAAATAGTCTAAAAAAATATGGAACGCCGTTTGTCATAAATTTAAGTAATCTGAAAAAAGATAAAGAAGAACTTATAAATGTAATCAGTGAAAATATTAAAAACCATAATAATTAAAAAAGCAATCGCACATCAGCGAAATCGGAAATGATGACTACAATTACGAAATTGGCAACTGCGACTTTGAAACGACAACCTGCGATTACGATATTATGACCAGCGACTTTGAAATTAGTTACTGCAACTATGAAACGATAACTTTTGAGTACGATATTACAACCTGCGACTTTGAAATTACCGCCCTGCTTTTCACACAACACTTTTACAAAAACACCTTCCATTTAAGGAATTGTCATTGAAAATGAGTGAGTTAAAATATTTAAATAAATATAATCAAAAAGTAAAATCCAATATTCAAAACAATTGCAATATTAGGTTTGGTTTTTTAATGAAAGTGTTAAACTTTACAAGAATTACATTTTGATTGCTGGTTTTTGGCAATTCTAATTGCTTTTTGTTGTTCAAAATGGGTTTTATAGACCGAAATGGCAATAGTTTTCCCATTGAAAGTTTCGTTTGGAGTATTGCCTTGTAACGAAAATTGAGGTCGAATGTTGTTGTAAGTTATAACGTCAATGTCAAGAGCCAAGAGCAATTGTTTGCGGTTTTCTATATTTTGTGGTAATAAGAATTGATGCTTGATAATTTTATTGAAGGCTTCGATTTTTGAATTCGAAAACGGAATATCTTTTTGAGCTATCAAATGTTTGATGTCAAGATTGGTGGTTTCAATAAAATCTTTTACAGTTCGATTTACATTTTCAATTCCAGCATCCGTTACAAATTGTATTGGTAAATCTGATTTATATTTTACATAGGCATCTTTCAATAAGTTCCGAATTGCAATAGGTTTGGAGCTTTCTTCAACACTAAAACCCAAAATCTTTTTTGAGAAATGATCCATTAGAAAATGAATATAATGTTTGCAACCATCAAGTGTTTTGAGAATTGTAACATCGGCACACCAAATTTCGTTTGGTCGATAACTTTTTAATGAACTGTATTTTACACGAAATTGCAAATGTCGGTTGCCGTTAAAACCCAAAAGTTTAGCATATTTATAAAAAGTTGTTAAACAAATCGAAACATCTTTATTGCGCAATGCCAATAAATAAACCGATGATTTTGACCAAAATTGATAATTTTTATTATCAAGATATTCCTTAATTTTCGACACTTCGTTCTTCAATAATTGATTAGGATATTTCTTGGTACACCATTCGAAATATGAGTTTTCACATTTATTAATTACCAAATTTTTATAATTCTGATAAGTTGCTCGAGAAATATTAAAAACTTTGAGCGCATTATCAATCGGAATTATATCTTTAATATTTTCAATAATATCGACTATTTTTTCTTTTTGATTGGCAAGTTTTTTCATCAAACCATCAACCTTGCCAATAATATCCTGATAAGCATCTGATAGAACAAAATAAGATTCTAAAACTAGTTTTGCGTTGTTGCTTTTCCCAGTTCGTTTTATTAATTCTAATTCATCTTTTATGAATTTAGAGACCTCGCAACCCAAATATTTATCATCTGATTCATTTTGCCATCGATGCTTGTTTGTAGTAGGAATTTGTTTTTGAATTTCTAATGGCAAATTTTCAAACAAACCAAAACGAATATAATGCTTTACAGATGTGTCCCAAGATATTCGTGAACTAGAAATAATCATTTTTGCAATTTTCGGCAAAAGTAAAATTAAATCTCAATAAAATATAATTTGTGCAAATTATCGAAATAAGCGCCAAATAAATAACAAATTTTATTTTTTCAATACTAATATTATTTTCCAGTACTTTTTACAAATTTAATCCCACATTGTGCAATAAAAATCAAATACAAACAATACTCATTAAAATATAATTCGTGTAAATTTGTGACACGAGCTTGAAAGTACGACTGGCGAAGCAAATTAGTATCAAATCAATAAAATTAAAAAGTGCTAATAAATAAAACAACATCACACAACGTCGGTTTTGTGCAATTTGGGGTTTAAGGCTTTGGGAAAGTTGGTTTATTTCTTTGATGTTTTGGGCAGGGCTGAAAGTTGCGTTTGTGCCAATCCCCAACTGCACAAAGCCAAGCGTTGTGTGATATTGTATGCCGTCCGCAACAGCATTTTCTTAAAATTCAACATTATCTTTCCGAACCTTACCCGACTGAAAAGGAGGAATAGAAGCCGACAACCGAAACTTGAAAAGCAGCGTAAAAGTGTTTTTGTCAGTGCCACGCCACCATCTAACAACAATTTCTATAATTTGATAATCCAATTTCTCACAACACTTTGGCACTCACAAAAACAAAATTTGCCTGCAAGAGTGTGGTTTTTTGGTTGTCAAAATGCCGTTAGTGCCGTCTTTAGCGTTGGCGTAATCCCGTTCCATAACAACATTTGATTTACATTTGATGATTTGCTTTTTTATCAACTTGCATTTACGCCAACACAAAAAGCCATCACAGGGCGACCTTTTGCCAACCAAAAAACCACACACTTGCACACGCTTCTGCCACCGCACTAGGTCGTATTTGCATTGTCTTTGCAAGTTGCCATTATCATTTCAAAACAACATTCAATTAATTTAAAAATTCATTTTCACAAGAAACCCTGTGGCAACCCACAAAAACAAGGTGCTGGCAAGAGTGTGTATTTTCGTTTGTGAAAATTCCGCAAGCACCGGCATTAGCGTTGGCGTAATCCTCATTCATAACAACATTACTTTAAATATTGATATTTATCTATCTGAACAACTTGCATTTACGCCAACACAAAATGCCGTCACTTGGAGCAATTTCCACAACCAAAAATCCACACACTTGCCCACGCTATCGCTACCGCACTACGAACGAGGTTGCATTGTTCAATCGCCACAGGGCTTGGCCCATTTTCTTAAAAGATTGCCCAGAAACTTTTTCTTTCATTTCAACATCTGATTTGGGCAACCTTTCAAGAAAATGAGCTTCTTATTTTGATACGGATTTGATAAACCGAATAACTGATAATGATTAGAAGAATGAAGATTTCTAAAAGTTGGAATAAATACTAACGCCCCCGATGAAAAATCGGGGTTGTTTGCTCATTTTTTCAGAAGATTGCCAACTGGCATC
>JAYVBR010000126.1:0-3923 GCA_043750395.1 Bacteroidota bacterium
AATGAGATAAAAACATTATCGGTCGAACAAATCAATCAATTAGACAAGAACGGAAGCCTAAATATTGTTATTTCAGGAAATGACGTAACTTTATCATTAAAAGATGTAGAAATTTCTTCGCAAGATATTGAAGGTTGGTTAGTTGCAAATGCTAATGGAATTACGGTTGCGCTCGACATTACAATATCTGAGGAATTGAAACAAGAGGGAATTGCGAGAGAATTGGTAAACCGAATTCAAAACATTCGAAAAGATTCAGGATTTGAAATTACCGATAAAATAAAAGTACAATTACAAAAAAACGAGGAAATAGAAAACGCAGTTTCGAAAAACATAGAATATATTAAGTCAGAAACGTTAACAGAAAGTTTAATTTTTCATGAAAATATAATAAATGGTATAGAAATTGAGTTTGATCGTATATTAACCAAGATATTAATCACTAAATAAACCCAAAAAAGATGATGGTAGATGAAATAGCAAGATATTCTGATGCTGATTTAGCAGAATTCAAAGAATTGATTATCAAGAAAATTAACAAAGCACAATATGATTTAGATTTAATCAAAAGTGCTTATATGAATGATTTAAATAACGGAACTGACGACACATCGCCAACTTTCAAAGCATTTGAAGAAGGCAGTGAGACAATGTCTAAAGAAGCGAATTCGCAATTGGCAATTCGTCAAGAAAAATTCATTCGTGACCTGAAAAATGCACTTTTCCGTGTTGAAAATAAAACGTATCGTGTTTGTAAAGTTTCTGGAAAACTAATCGCCAAAGAGCGATTAATGGTTGTACCTCACGCTACAATGAGCATGGAATCGAAAATTAATCAGAGATAGAATTTTAGAATATTTTTAAAAAGATTTTTTAAAAAAAAAGTATAAAAAAGCATAATGAATTTATTCATTATGCTTTTTTTGTGATTATTCATTTCATAAAATTATTAAAAGTTTAAAGTTATACCATTTATAAGTTTAAAATAGCCCAATAAACTTTTTCTTTTTCGCCAATCTTCCTTCAAAAAATCTTCCGTAACAAAGGCTATGCAAAATTTTTTATCATTGTCTTGACAAAAAATAATTAAGTTTCTTTAGACTATTTTAAACGTATAAATGGTATTATGTTTTTTAATAATGTTGGTATTTCAAACTCTTTGTTTCATTGAAATAAAACTTCTATTTGTCATTTCGACGATAGGAGAAATCACATAAATCGAGCAACTAATGAGATTTCTCCTATCGTCGAACCCGAGCCTGACACGAGCCTGAAAGTGCGACTGGCGAAGCAAAGTGCGAACTGGCGAAGCAATGACAAATAAGTAAACAAATTATGAAAAGCCACAATTTTCTAAAAAATAACCATTTAATATCAATATCAAAAAAAAGCGTCTCGAAAGACGCTTTAATTAATTTTATATTTCAATTACTCAACAACAATTTTCTTAACAATTTGTTTTTCACCATCTTTAATTGATACCAGGTAAATTCCTTTTTGAACACTGTCAAGTTGCAAATTTTCTGAAAAGAATCCTGAATTAGTGTAATTTTTTTCAAGAACTTCTCTTCCTTGCAAATCATTCACAGTGATATTAATTTTGCTATTTGAACCCGAATCAAATTTCACAGTAAAATTACCATTATTTGGATTAGGAAAGATTGAAAAATTCTCGAAATTAAATTTGTCATTTGCTAATAATGCAATTGTTTGAGAACATATTTGCAAAGAAATAGAATCAATACTTCCAACATTTGCTGCAACAATATCTCTAAAACCGAAAATCCAAGTACCTCCGGGATTCAGACCATTTAAAGTGTTTAGTGTTCCAACTGGCAAAGCATAAGTACCGGTAGTAGGATTTCCACACGTAAACGCAGATCCTTGACTGTCGAAAGTAACATCCATATTAGCATTTGCTGTACACTGTTGATTGAAAAAAGTTTGTAAACTTCCTCCTGGTCGAACATATGCAATTTGCAGGTTTTGCAAATTTGGGTGTGATGCTTTAATTGTAAAATTAACATCAGATATTAAGTTTGATGTTGCTGGTACTACAAATTTCTTTTGAATATAACCCGTTACATTATCAGGAATATTAAATGGAGTTACATTATCAACAGTAGTATTGCTTGCATAATTTGTACAAACATTGCTTATCGAATATCCTATATAAAATGGTATTTTGTTTATTGCATAATAAACATTTCCAACTGCTTCAATTAAAATTCTACAATTTTGCGAAACTACGTTTGGTGCAATTACCGTCTCAGATCCATCATTTGGAGTATTTGCTAATAACATTGAAAAAGTTGCTCCACCATTAGTAGAGATTTTAATATTAACATTTGCGGTATTTATTCCATTGGCTGTTGTACCAGCTACATCCCAAGTTACTGTTTGTGAACTATTTTGAGCCCAACCCTCAATTGAAGATTGAGAAGTTACTTTAAACGGCCCAGCTGTTCCAACAAATTGAACTGATTTTGTAGCTCTTTCAGTTTGACCACCCAATGGACTACCATTATCTCTTACAATTAATGAAAACAACATCGTTCTTGCCACATTAGGAATAGCTTCCCAAGTCGTTGCCAAACTATTATTTAAAACTGTTGAAAATGCTGGAAAATATCGAGTTGGAGAAGTTGTGGGACTGAAACTTCTGAAATTTGGTCCAGCTACTTTAGTTACATTTGGTAATATAGAGGCAGCACCTGAATTGTATTGTTCCCAACAATAAGTCAATTGATTTCCAGATGGATTATTAACATCAGTAGCTTCTCCAGTTAAAACAAATGCTGTACCAATTGGAATTAAACTAGCTGCCATTGCTGTAATTACAGGAGCATTATTACCGTTTGGTTGCGCAACTGCACAATTGGTAGCTGGATCTCCCAATCCGTTAATATGTGAATTCATTTGTATCATACTTCTTGCATGAAAATAAGCATCAGAATTTTGTTGAACGTCTTCAGGAGAACATATTCCAGCATAAGCCTGAATTGTTGAACCACTTCCTGGCTCAAATGATGAGGAACTAGTTCTATTTGGTGGTGCGCAATTTCCTGCCTCACTATTAAAAGTATGAGACCCACCAAATTGATGCCCCATTTCGTGTGCAACAAAATCAATGTCATAAGAATCTCCAACTGGCGATGGAAGTCCAGTTACTCCTTGTGCCTTTATTGAAGTACAAATACATCCTAAACTTGCAACTCCACCACCACCTGTGCTAGTGACATGTCCCATATCATAATTTGCAAAACCAATTATTCCATCAATATAAGCTTGAATTGCTCCTAATAATGCATTGTTTGTATTAGCATCGTCTAATGCTGCAATTGGTTGTACATTAATAATATCAGTATTATTATTTATTAAAACCATTGTTATTGAATGATCTCTTTCATAAACACTATTCAATCGTACTACTGTAACAACCATCGCTGCGAGAACTGCTGCTTTTTTTCCAGCATAATTAGTTGAAGCAACTGTAAAACCTGCAGCTTGGAAATGAAATCGGCCATATTCATAGGTACATGCCATTGCTAACCTGTATGTCTTGAATAAACTATTATTCGCTCTTGACAAAGTTTGATCTTCTTCTTTTATATCCGATGTTACATCGTTCATAATTTCACAAGATCGACTTCGAGTAGAAAATGTATTAGACTTACTATAAACAATATAAGTTTTTAAATCTTTAGTATATGGATCAATATAAGATGTTCCATTTTTTCCAGAATGCGTTATTGCGTGAAACCCAAAAATGGTTGTAGTTATACTAATTGTAGCTGTCGGGTCTTCAATACATTTCCCAACATAAGTTTGAATGTCTGGATTTGCGGCAGCTATAACTGATTCAAGTGTCGAAGCTTCGTACATTTTGAAACTTTGCATTTCTCCTTGCGGATTCGGAAAAG
>JAYVBR010000127.1:0-3903 GCA_043750395.1 Bacteroidota bacterium
CCTGAAAAAAACTGGTCTGTTGAAAAGTCTTTTAAATAATAAAGAAATGAATTTTTGAAATTTGGCAGTAAATATCCTAACAGCACAATTTCGTTTGAAGTCGTGTTGTAATCGGCTGCAGTCAATAATCCACCAACGTTATATGTCGAATGAATTGACAATACGTAAGTTCCTGTTTTTTTTGATAATTTATAAACTTTAGTTTGACCATCGCCACGGTTTTTGGTAAACAAATACAGAAAATTCCCTACTGAAATCATCGATTCACAATCGAAATTATTTAATGGATTAACAGCAAAACTAGTTTGATCTGCATACGAAAAGTAAATTGCTTCGGCTGTTACATCAACATTAGAAGTCAAATTATTTATAAATTGAGATTTGCTTACACGCAAAACACGCAAATTTGTTCTTGCTCCATTATTATTTCCAAAATCGCCAATATAAAAATAGTTTTCGTCCGAAGTGATTTCTTCCCAATCATTATTTGTGAAATTTGTTATATTAATAGTTTGCAAAAGCGCTCCGGTTGAAGCATCGTTTTTGTAAAATGTACTTGGATTTCCAGAATCGCCATGCGTATAAATGAATCCATTTTCATATGTAATTCCTGAAGATTCTGGAACCGTTGGCAACAAACTTCCAATTTCGGTTACAACTTGAGTTGATGGATTGTATGTACAAGATCCGTTATTTTGTTTTGCTAACGGATTGAAATTATTTGCATTTGCATCGGTACAACCCATTTGTGCGTTAACAGATAGATAAGAAAACACTAATAGTAGGTTTATTATTTTTTTCATTTTATTTATTATTATCAATTACATAATTCAAAACTTTGGTCATTAAATGCACTCTATCTTTGCCACCAACATTGTGTTTGTGCATCGGATAGGCAAAAAAATCGACTTGCTTTTCGGCTTCAATGAATTTTTTTAATAAGGCATAATTGTGTTGCATAACCACAACATCATCTGAAGTTCCGTGAATTAAAAGCAATTTGCCTTTCAAGTTTTTAACATAATTTAATGTGCTAGCTTCGTCAAAACCTTTTTGATTTTCTGCTGGTGTATCCATATATCGTTCGCCGTACATTGTTTCGTAATATTTCCAATCGGTTACTGGACCACCAGCAACTGCAACTTTAAATACGTCTGGTTTTCGCAACATTATCGAAGTTGTCATAAATCCGCCATAACTCCAACCGTGAATTGCTAATCTATTTCCGTCAACGAATGGCAGAGATTTTAAATAATCTACACCTTTCATTTGGTCATCGATTTCGTTTTTACCGCAATTTCCGTGAATGACACTTTCGAATGCAAAACCACGATTATCAGATCCTCGGTTGTCAACCGTGAAAACCAAATAACCTTGTTCTGCCATCCAATACATCCAAAGATTTGCGCCATCAAGATAAGAATTTGTTATCATTTGAGCGTGAGGTCCACCATAAACATATACCAAAACAGGATATTTTTTGGTAGCATCAAAATTACTTGGTTTGATTAATCTTGTAAATAAATCGGTTGTTCCGTCGGCAGCTTTTATGGTTTTTATTTCTGATGTTCCAATTTCGGAACCATCATATTTATTTTTGCTTTCTAATAATATTGTAGATTTTAAGTTTTTATCATATAATAATGATTTTGATGGCGTTGAATGATTCGAATACTCATCGAAAAAATTATTCCCGTCTGATGAAATCGAAACATTGTGAACGCCTAAATCTTTGGTAATCAGGGTTTGTTTTCCTTTCAAATCGACCTTAAAAACCAACATGTTGGTTCCGTTTTCGCCAGTTGCTTTGAAATAAATTTCAGTTCCAGTTGCATTGGCACCTATGATTTCACGAACAGGAAACTTGTTATTGGTCAATTGTTTAATGAGTTTTCCGTCAAGCGAATAATAATACAGCTGCTGAAAACCATCTTTTTCTGAAAACCAAACAAAATCATTAGAATTTTTATTTGGGAAGAACGCATCGTGTTCAGGTTCAACCCATTTTGAGTTTTTCTCGTATAGAATTGTTCGAACAAATGCTCCAGAATTGGCATCGTAAACATTTAGATTCATATCGTTTTGACCACGATTTACTTCTGCAATTAATACAAATTTTTCGTCTGGTGTCCAAGTTAAATTAGTCATATAATCATCAGAAACGCCTGATTTTGGGGTTATGAAAACTGTTTTTTTATTAGACAAATTAAAGATACCAACTTGAACTTTTTCTGTTTTTTGCCCAACCATTGGATATTTTATTGAAACTAATTTTGCAGGCAATTCGTTAGAATCTAACAACGGATAATCGGCAACATCGGTTTCGTCTTTTTGATAAAATGCTAAATAATTGGTTTTTGGCGACCAAAAAATACCACCAGAAATTCCGAATTCGCTTCTTGAAACAGTTTGACCAGAAACTATGTTTTTATCAGAATTGTTGGTCACAGCAATTTTTTCTTTGTTTTTATTCAAAAAATACAAATTATTATTTTCAGTAAAAGCAACTTTTTCTTTATTAGAATCGAAAGTTGCATTTTCAAAAGTATCTAATAATTCTTGAATTAATTTCCCAGATTTTGTGGCTAAATTGTATTCATAATGCTTTAAAGCATTGGCAATTGTGAAAACATTTGAATCTTTAAACTCAATACCATAAAATGATTTTAAGTCCGAACCTAAATTTTTATTCAAATCGGCTATTGAAATAACCTCAGTTGATTTAGAATCTGTCGAGGTTGCTGTCATCAACTTTGTCCATTTTTCTGAACAATAAACATATTTCTGGGTATTTGGAATCCATTGAAAACCTAACATTTTATCTGCACCAAATTTTCGTCCTTGTTGCAAAACACCTTCTTCGAGCGATATTTTTTTGAGTTGCGAGAATGTTGAAATAGATATTGAGAATGTAATAAATAGTATTAAGATGTTTTTCATTTTTTGGTTTTTATAATAAATTTTCTTTTATAAAATATTTTAGTAACAAAACATATCCAACAGCAACCATAACCGAAATTAGGTTTCCTATCAAATAAAAATCGTTGTATTTGTTTTCTGATTCTTGATTTTCTTCGTGCTTTAATCTTGTTCCGAGTTTCAATGCGCTAAAAAATGTTAAAGCGTGCGGATAATCGTTAAACAAGCAAAACATTAAAAATAGTCGCTCGATTATTCCTTTGAAAATGGAACGAAAATCGAAACCCATTTTTTTGTAAAAAACTTGCGAAATTACCGAAAACATAAAAGCCAATATAATTTCACAAACCAGTATTATTGCGGTAATCAACAAGTAAATCATTTCCTTAACTTTAAATTTACAATTGACAATATTACTCTTTTTATTGCAAAGTACGAATCAATATTTAAGTTTTTATTTCGTTTCCAGATTTGTGATTTGTCTTTATTTACTGCTAAAGCTACTTTTTTATAATCTTCTAAATCTATAAAATGAGCTAATATTTCTTGGTCTTTTTCTATATTCCAATTATCAATAATATTTTGAAAAACCACAAATGATTCGTTAAGAACAATATTTTTTGGTTCACTAGTTAATGAAATAAAAAATCTAGATTTGTTTTTTTTTAATTCATTTAACTGATTTCTTGCATCTGTCAGGCCTTGTCCAAGCATTTCGTAAGACCTGATTGGATTTATTTTGGTATCGATTTTACCTTCGTTAATAACATACCTTAACTTAAAATTAATATTGTTTTTAACTATCAATTCTTCAATATAATATATAATATTGATCGAATTTGGTACGTTTTTGATAACACCTTGAAATTCGTCACCTAACGTAATTGTTAGTGGTGACTCAATATTTTTTTTAAAAACAACGTTAATTTCATCAACAGTTTGTCTAAAAAAATCCATAATGTTAATAGAGTTTTTAGAGCCACT
>JAYVBR010000128.1:0-3900 GCA_043750395.1 Bacteroidota bacterium
TAATAAATAGATTTTGATTTTCATTATTTTGAAGTTATTAAAATCCGTGTTGTGTGGAATGGAATCCTAAATTTATTAATCCAGTTCTAACTTCTGGTGCATTCATAAAAAGATTCCATAACATTGCTGTTCGGTAATTTTCTATCATAGGTGCAATTGTTCCTTGGTCTATTGCCAAATATCTTTTGGTTACCCAATCGTTAAAATGTGGTGAAAATGCATCATAAGGCCCTGCAACTCCGACAAACTTAGCTCGTTTTTCTTCATACAAAAATTTCAAAAATTTCATACTTTCGATTGGTGTGTAAGGAAAATTAGACAAGGCTGCTGTTGGCGATATAATTCCTTTATCGTTAGATGGTTTATGTTCGTTGTAACCCACAGAACCATCATTATTTCTTGTATAACTTGCCGTTAATCCCCAACATTTTTCGCTGTAACCAGTCCAAGAATTCGGATTTAGAATACAAAATTTATTCATAATTTGAGCGTGATTTCGAGTTAGATTTTCATAATTGGCAAATTGATCAGTCAAACCTCGTGGATCTAAACCTAAATATGAATAATGAGCCCAAAACATTGGTCCAACGTGAGAAGTTCCGTTATAATTAAATATTTTTGGAATGTTATAAATAGATGCGTTGCTAACAATTGCGGCATTTCTTGTCCAACCTTGGGTATAAACAGCATTAGAAATTGGGTGCGTTGGCGAACTTCTTGCCATTATGTAAGTAATCAAACATTCGTTGTAACCTTCGAGTTTAAAATTCTTTTCCCAATTATAATTGGGTGACCAATGCCAATATAAAACATTTTCGCCTTTTGTGTACCAATCCCATTCGACGCCTCGCCAGAGCAAATCGGCTTTTTGAGACAATGCGATTTCTTGTGGCGTTCCGTTTTTAAAATATTCGCGAATGCAAATTAACGATTGACACAAAAAAGATGTTTCGACCAAATCGCCGCCGTTGTCTTTGGTGCCAAATGGAATAACTCGTCCCGTGTTGCCGTCTATCCAATGTGACCAAGCACCATGAAACCTATCGGCATTTTCAAGAAATGTTAATGCTGTTGTAAGTCTTGAAACAGCTTCTTGTCTGTTAATGAGATTTCTTTGGATACCAACCAAAATTGTCATAAATCCAAAACCAGATCCGCCAGTAGTAACAATATTAGCATCATTAGATGGAACGTCAACATGATAGCGTTCGCGCGCAAGTTTAGAATTGTTTTGAGCAAAATCTACAAAATATTTTAAAGATTGTTTTTGGACTAAATCAAGAGCATCAATATCTGAAATTGGCGTAATTGGGTCAACAACCAAAGGCGGAATTATTGGAACAATAACTTCGATTGGAGGTGTTGCTTTTTCATTATTATCCTCGCAAGATGCAACCGACAATATTGATAAAAAAGAAAATAGAAGTTGAGACATTTTCATTAGACTTAAACATTTAATATTCAAGAAAACCTATCCGAAAAGGTTGTTGACGGATAGGTTTAATTAGTTTATTTAACGACCAGCTTTTTCAAGTTCGTATAATGAATTTACATCTGCTGCCGAAAGTGCTTTTTTCCATACGCGAATTTCGTCAACATTTCCAGTCATTACTTTGTTCCAAGTATCAGTTGTAGTTAAATGATTTGCAAATGCTCCAATATAAGGGTTTGTTGGTGAATCAAAGACTATTGAAGTGTTTACTCCACGCTTTTCAAATGCAGGATTAGAAGATTTTTTTCCATTTACATAAATTATAAATTTATTAGTAGTTCCATCCCATGTTGCAAGATACTGTGTCCAAACACCACCAGTTGCAATTGGATTTGCTACATGCTTTCCAGGTGTAACTAAATTATCAGCTTTCATCCATGGTGCTAAACTGAGCAAATTTTCATAAAATTGCCCATCAGATACTGTTGTTCGAAATCCTGTCTTTACTTCAATTGAATCATTGACAGCACCATTTGCTTCAATTGGTAAACGATTTCCTGTTTCTGCATAAAAATTTAAATTACCATCCCAAGCATTTGGTCTAGCCAATGATAAAAATACCGATACAGAACCACTACTAGCTACTGCGGTCTTATTATTTTTAATTTTTGCCCATGCACTTACAGTATATGCAGGAAGGTTATTCGATAAAGATGCAATCGAAGGATAACTTAAATAACCAGCCGTTAATTTTAATCCCTGACCTTTAGCTCCAGCCTCATAACTCGCACCAACAGCTGTAGATGGCGCAGTATTCGATTTGCTTTCAGTTCCATTGCCATTAAGAGGCCAATATGCCAATAAATCTGCTGCTCCAACTTCATTAGCACTTGCATAACCACCAATTGGTGGCAATGTAGGTGGTGGAGCATCTTCATCTTTGTTACACGCAACTAAAATTGTAATGCTCAAAGCCGTTGCTAAAGCGATTTTCGATAATTGAATTGTTTTCATTTTTCTTGGTTTTTAAAGTATTTATAAATTTAGTTAATATCCATTGTTTTGGGTTAGTAATCCGCCCGTTGCAATTATTTGTTCTTGAGGAATAGGAAAAACTTCGTGTTTGCCAACGACAAATATTTTTCCGTCCAATGCCATTGCTGTAGCCGCCTGACCAGTTCTAATTAAATCGAACCAGCGGTCTTGTTCCATTGCCATTTCAAGTCTTCGTTCTTTCCAGATGGATTGTTGCGTTACTGCTAATGCTGCTGAAAGTCCAGCACGGATTCTAATTTTATTAATTTGTACTAAAGCATCGGGCAAATTGCCAATATTGAAAGCTGCTTCGGCTCGAATTAATAATATGTCGCTGTATTTTAAAACTCTAAGATTTTTGGCGGTTATATCACGGTTTCCGTTCCAAGGTTCTGCGGTGGCACTCTGATATGATTTGTAATTGTACCTCGGATTATTAATTGTATTTGTTAATACCAAACCGTCCCAAAGTGTTCCAGGTACAAACATTATGGTTGCATTTTTACGCAAATCTCCTGGCTCGTAAGCATTTACTAATCCTAATGATGGCGTGTTGAAACCCCAACCCAAATCGGGCGTGCCTCTTGGTGCTTGAACATATGAAAA
The DNA here is from genome assembly GCA_043750395.1 of Bacteroidota bacterium. Taxonomy (GTDB): domain Bacteria; phylum Bacteroidota; class Bacteroidia; order Flavobacteriales; family Flavobacteriaceae; genus Flavobacterium. The sequence goes on from JAYVBR010000128.1 coordinate 3,074, forward strand.
TTTATCTAAGCCATTTTCTATTGTGGCTTGCACTTCAAAAACTGATTCTGATTTATTTTCGCCAACATTGCGCCAAATATCAGCATAATTGGTCATTAAACTGTATTCGTTAGATGACATTACGAGTACTGACATATCAAAAGCTTGTTGCCATTTTTGTTGGTACAAATAGACTTTTGCTAACAAACCTTGAGCCGAACCTTTGGATGCTCGACCTAAATCTGCAGTTGGATATTGACTTTTTAAAGGCAAACGGTTTATGGCATCTTGAAGGTCAATTTCTATTTGATCATAGGTTTGTTGTTTGGTTTTTCGTGTATTTACAATTGCATTGACTTGTTCGATATCATTAATGTTAACTTCGGAAACAACAACTGGAACACCTCCAAAGGTGCGCACTAAATCGAAATACCACAAGGCTCGCAAGAATTTAACTTCGCCAATTAATCTGCTTTTAAGTGCTGGATCAATGTTTATTTGATTCAAATAAAAAATAGCTTTATTGGCACGACCGATGCCTTGGTATCTTGATTTCCAGACTTCTGCAACCGAAAAACTAGAGGAATTAAAAGTTAAATTGTCTAATTTGTCTTTATCGGTGCCGCTATCGCCTGGTGTTGAACCTTTATCGGCATCGTCGGAAGTTATGCTTGTTAAACCAATCCACGAGAAAGCATTCATATCGAAATCTAAATTCTTGTTATAAACGCCATTTGCTAAACGCAAAGCACTTTCTGAATTGCTAAGAATCTCAATTTCAGATTGTTTGTCGTTTAATGGAACATTCAAATCTTGTTCGCAAGACGAACTAATTAAGCCTAAAAATG
>JAYVBR010000129.1:0-3897 GCA_043750395.1 Bacteroidota bacterium
AAATTGTCTTTGGTTTTGCATAATAAAATGCCGATTGTTGGTTTGTCTGAATCGTCTTTGACTAATTCATTAACAGCAGTTACATAAAAATTTAATTTCCCAATAAATTCTGGTTCAAAATCTTTAAATTTTAGTTCAATGACGATGTAACATTTTAGTTTTGTATGATAAAAAAGTAAATCTGTTCTATATTCTTTAGCACCAACTTTCAGCAAATATTGTTTTCCCATATAGGCAAAACCTTTGCCTAGTTCTAATAAAAATTTCGAAATATGTACTATTAATTGTTGTTCTAAATCTTTTTCTTTGGCTTGGTCTGACAGTGCTAGAAATTCAAAATTATATGGATCTTTTAATAATTCATTAGCCAAATCGCTTTCTATTTCTGGTAATGTTGATTTAAAATTTGTGATTGCTTTGCCTTGTCTATTGTATAAATTAGTATCTATTTGATATTCTAGAATTGATCTGCTCCAATTATTTTCTATGGTCTGATTTATATAAAAAATAGCTTCTCTTACTATTTTTATTTTTTTTAGTATAAGAATATGATGACCCCAAGGAATTTTAAAGTAAGAATAATTATCAGTTTCAAATAAATAATTATCTGGATTTTTATTATTATCTAATTTGGGAACAGGTTGTTCCCGAATTGAACTTTCTTCATTTTTAATTTTGGGAACAGGTTGTTCCCAAGATTCAATTTGATTATAAAACTCATAAAAAGTTTTACAAAATCTTAAATTATAGGACGAAAACCCACCCATTTCAGGAAACTCTGATTTTAAATCATTACTTAACTGGTCAATAAAACCAGAACCCCATTTTGAATCTAGTTGCTTTTCGGCAATCCGTTTTCCTAAATCCCAATACATCAATATTAGATTCGAGTTTACAGCAATTGCCGCTTTAATCTGTCTATTTTTTATAGACGATTTAAGTTCGCTAATCCAATTAGAATATTCTTGATTTAAAATTGCACTCATTAAAATAAACTTATTTTAACAAAAAACGCCCCGAAACTTCGAGGCGTATTTTTTTATTATTATAACTCAATATCGTATTGTGTTAGTGATTTGAATTGTTTCAATCGGGCTTGAACTTCTTCTTTTTTCAAATCTTGCATTCTTTCGGTTCCGAATTTTTCAACGCAAAAAGATGCTAAATTCGATCCGTGAATTATTGCGTTTTTCATATTGTCGAAAGAAACATTTTCTGATTGTGTCAAATATCCTGCAAAACCTCCTGCAAATGTGTCTCCTGCTCCCGTTGGATCAAAAACTTCTTCTAATGGAAGTGCTGGCGCAAAGAAAACTTGCTTTTCGTGAAATATTAATGCGCCGTGCTCTCCTTTTTTGATAACTACATATTTTGGACCCATTGTTTGGATTTTCGCAGCAGCTTTTACCAACGAATATTCACCAGATAATTGTCTTGCTTCTTCGTCGTTGATTGTAATAACATCAACACGTTTAATAACGTCTAACAATTCAGGCAAAGCGCAATCCATCCAAAAATTCATTGTGTCAAGAACTACCAATTTTGGTTTGGTTTCCATTTGATTTAAAACGCCAGATTGCACAATCGGATGCAAGTTTCCGAGCATTACAACATCAGCATTTTTAAAATCTTGCGGTACAACTGGGTTAAAATCTGCCAAGACATTCAATTCGGTTGCCAATGTATCGCGAGAATTCATATCGTTATGATATTTTCCTGACCAGAAAAAAGTTTTTCCGCCTTTTACGATTTCTATTCCAGAAATATCAATATTCTTAGAAGTCAATAAATCTAAATGTTCTTGCGGAAAATCTTCTCCAACAACCGAAACTATTCCCGATTTTAGATTAAAATTAGATGCTGAAAGTCCAATGTATGTGGCAGCACCACCAAGAATTTTATCAGTTTTTCCGAAAGGAGTTTCAATGGCGTCGAAAGCAACTGTTCCGACTATTAAAAGTTTGTTCATTATATAGGTATAAAATTTAGACTGCAAATATACATTTTTAGTTTAAATTTTTAAAACGGTTTATTAGTTTAAAGTTTGGAAAATTAAATAGTATTTTTTCTAAATCGAGATGGTTTTAATTTTCCACTCATAACACCAAGAATTGTTACATTATTGCCTTTTAATTTGAAAACAATTTGCCAAGTTTTGTAAACTGCCTCACGATAAATTTTAGATTTGGTCGGAATGTTTTCACATTCGGAATAAATTGTTGGATTTAGAATAATTTTATTCATAGTATCTTGAATACCATCACCGACTTTTATAGAATTGAGAGGTTGCAATTTTACAAATCGAATATAATCTACAATGTCCTGTAAATTTGAATAGTATTTATCTGAAACGATTAACGAATACTGTTCAAAATCTCTTGTTTTTTTTGCTCCCATTTTTTATTACATGTTTCTAAAGACATTGTTGGCGATTTTTCGGCTTCGTCAATCCATTTCAAGAAGTCTTCTTGTGACATTTCTTGATTATTTTCGTCTTTTTCGAAATCAATGTAAACTTTTAATGGTTTTCCCACCAATTTTTTTGGAATCTTGAAAGAAAGATTCACATTGGTGTCGTTTGGAGTTAAAGTTTGCTGAATCATAAATACAAATTTACAATAAAATTTTAGACTATTTTAAAATAACTTATCATCTTCTTTTTCATAAAAAACATCGACTGAAAGGGTTTTCAAGCCCGATGCATAAACCGCCAATTCATCGCAACGCTCATTTTGTTTGTGGTTGTTGTGCCCTTTTATCCATTGAAATTCGACTTTGTGTTTTCTATAAGTAATAAGAAAACGTTTCCACAAATCGGGATTTTTCTTGCCAACAAAACCTTTTTTTTCCCAACCAAAAACCCATTTTTTTACAACTGAATCAATCACATATTTAGAATCAGAAACCACCAAAACTTTCATATTCGGGTTTTTAAGTTTTTCTAAACCAACAATTACCGCCAATAGTTCCATTCTATTATTTGTCGTATGACGAAAACCTTCATAGAATTCTTTAAAAAGTGGCGTTCCTACCAATTCCATAACAATGCCGTAACCGCCGTTTCCGGGGTTTCCTTTGGCTGCGCCATCTGTATATATGTGTACTTCGTGATACATAGTGGGAAGTTAGAAGTTAGAAGTTAGAAGTTAGAAGATTTTCAATTATAATTGGGAAATTTTCCATTTCTAATTCGTGAATTTTTTTGGCGATCTCTTCCGCAGATTTGCATTTGCTTAGCGAAACCGATTTTTGGAAAATAAATGCGCCTTCATCATAATTTTTGGTTACATAATGAATTGTGATTCCTGTTTCGGGTTCCTGATTTTCTAAAACTGCCTGATGTACATTCATTCCATACATTCCTTTTCCACCATATTTTGGCAAAAGTGCTGGGTGAATATTAATTACTTTATTTGGATAAACATCAATGATTGACTCTGGAAATTTCCATAAAAAACCTGCCAAAACTATTAAATCAGGATTTACAGCATTTAATTTATCTAAAACAAAACCTTCATTTAACTCGGTTTTATTGAAAACTAGACTTTCAATATTATTATTTTTTGCAATATCGAGTACTTTGGCATTAGGATTGTTAGTGTAGATTGCGACCACGTTTACAAACTCGTTTTTATTGAAATGTAAGATTATGTTTTGGGCATTGGATCCTTGCCCAGAAGCAAAAATTACTATTTTTTTCATTTTATCGCAATTAGTATTGCACAAAAAAAAGAATTTTAAATGATAAAAAATAAGATTTAGAAGAGTTTGTCAAAAATATTTTATATTTTCGTGTAACATTTATTAACTATAATGTTGTTTTAAGATAAAGTTTTTTATTTTTGCCAACAAATTAAATTTAAAATTAAAGATTATGTCAGACATTGCATCAAGAGT
>JAYVBR010000130.1:0-19300 GCA_043750395.1 Bacteroidota bacterium
AGACCATTTTTGAAAATGAAGAGCTTTCTATAATTGAAACAAATATATGAAAATTAAACCAAAATAAATTTGGATTTCAAGATAGTACCTATTTTAAACGTATAAATGGTATAATGAAGCCGTAATTGAAAAAATAAATTTTAATCAAAACTGCGAACCTAGCCGTGATAGAAGGGAAAAACAAATTGCTGTAAAATTTATTTTTTCTTGATTTTGCAAAACGACCAACGGAAGTTCTTACAAAGTCTCAGAAAAAAAATTTTTACAGCAATTTTTTTGGAATGATAGCACGAAATTGCTTCGAAAAATAATATTTAATTTCGCAATTTATCTGGGTTGTAACCTATATATGGCATTTCGGTTTCTTTGAAATTGATTCCAAAATTTTCTAGTTCTTTTAAAATTGGTTCATAAACCTCTTTGGTTATTGGTAATTGAACTCCAGGAGTTTTAATTTTTCCGTTCAGGATTTGCAATGTTGCAATTGCGACAGGCAATCCTACGGTTTTTGCCATTGCGGTATAAGTTTGGTCTTCGCCAATGCAAACCATTTTAGAATCGATTTGGTGTTGTTTTCCGTTAATTTCGTATCCAAATTTATGATACATTACTATCATGTCTTTGTCGTTTTCTTGTAAAGTCCATTTATCAGAAAGTATTTTTTCGAGTATTTGTGCTGGCGATGCATCGAATAAACCTACGATTTTGTTGGAATTGAATAAATCGAGTTCTAATAGTTTGTCCCACATAATATCGTCTTGGTCAATACCAAGATACAAGCGTGTTTTAATTTCGACAGAATCGGTTGGGTGATAAGGCAAAAATAAATTTAAGAATTCTCTGTATGAAATTGTGTCGGAATTGTCAATTTTGTAACTATCATCAGTCATTCCGAGTTGAACAAACATATTCCAAGCTTTAGAAAAGCCAACTTTTCTGATTGTTCCACGATATAATGTTAAAACATCGTTTAGTCCATAAACTGTTCGGTATTTTAATGAATCTCGGTTGGCATATCCTTCGAAACGACCGTAATCTTCGACTTCTAGAAATTCGGTTCGGCGAAAAAGTTTGTGGTACGGAATGTACTTGTAGGTGCCTTCTTGAATGAATTTTGCGCTGCCACCTTGACCAGCCAAAACTACATTTCTAGGCGCCCAAGTAAACTTGTAATTCCAAAGATTATTGTCTGATTCTGGGGCAACTAAACCGCCACAAAACGATTCAAAAAGAATTATTTCCCCCCCTTTTTCTTTAATTTCATCAATAACTTTCATTGCCGACATATGATCGATTCCTGGATCAAGTCCAATTTCGTTCATGAAAACCAAGTTGTTTTCTTTGGCTTGTGCATCAAGTTCTTGCATAGTATCGCTGATATATGAGGCTGTAACCATATGTTTTTTAAATAAAATGCAATCTTTGGCAACTTCTATATGCAAATGCGCTGGTAGCATCGAAATAACAATATCGGCTTTTGCGATTTCGGTTTTTCGTTGTTTTTCATCAAAAATATCTAACGAAATTGCGGTTGCATTTTTATGGTTTTGCGTTTTTTTCTGAGCTAATGCCAATGATAAATCACCAATTGTTAAATGTAGATTTTCAGTTTGGGATTTGTTTAATAAATATTGAATTAATGTTGATGCTGATTTTCCTGCACCAATAATAAGAATGTTACGCATGATTTTTTTAAATATACTACAAATGTAACAAATTGCTGTATTTATAGAGAATTTATAAACTAATATTTATTGGTTATGTATTAGAAAGTTGTAAGTTTTCATAATTTCGATATCATTTTATCATTGCTTCGCCAATTCGCACTCTCAAGCTTGGGTTCGACGATAGGAGAAATCACATTAGTTGCTCGATTTATCCTACTTAGAAATAAATAATAGAGGATTTATTACAATGAAATAAAGAGTTTGAAATACCAACATTATTCTAAAACATAACCATTGAAAATTATACCATTTATACGTTTAAAATAGTCTAAAGAAACTTAATTATTTTTTGTCAAGACAATGATAAAAAATATTGCATAGCCTTTATTACGGAAGATTTTTTTGAAGTAAGATTGGCGAAAAAGAAAAAGTTTATTGGGTTATTTTAAACTTATAAATGGTATTATATAATCTAAAGTAATTTTTTTATTTTTTTAAGTACAAATCTTCTAGAACATTCAAACTTTCTTCGATTTGCAAATCGGTTTTTAGTTCATTGTACCAATTTTTTCGTTTGGCGACTAAATATTCGTTGCGTTTGAACAATTTTATATCGGCTGGAGTCGATTTGAATTCGTAATTGTTAATTTTCTTAGGACTGATACTCAAATTCTGCTTTTCAATAAAATTGAACAAATTCGATTCAAATTTATCAAATTCAAAGGAATCAAAGTCATAAAAGAGTTCATAATCTTTAAGATTTTTAATCGTATTTAGATAATCAATTTTTGCAATTCTTTCTTGACTGTTATTAATAAATTTGGTAAAACTGTCAACATTATTATTTTTTTTGTAAGAAATAGAGGCAACTTGATCAATTGGAATAGAATTAGGATACATTTTTTCTCGAGTTTCTATGTTTTCTTTAGGAAAAACAACATCTGGAATTATTCCACTGTTTTGCACAGATTTACCATTAAGTTTGTAAAATCTTTGAGTACAAATTTTTAATAATCCAAAATCATCGTCAGCTTCTTTTTTTGAGTTAAATGTGTTCAAATCTATAAATTCTTGAATTGTTCCTTTTCCAAAAGTTTCTCTACCTAGAATTATTCCTATATTATATTCCTGAAATGCAGCTGTAAAAATTTCTGATGCCGATGCTGTTGCGTTATTTACCAACAATACAACATCTTTATCCCATTTTTTAGTTTCGTTTTCCGTATCGAAATTATAAATTTTGTTGTCTTTGTTTTTGACTTGTAAAACTGGATTTTTATCAATAAAATTGGAAATTATTTTGGTTGCAGCCTCAACAGAGCCACCACCATTATTTCTAATATCTATTATAATTCCTTGAACATCAGATTCTTTTAAGATTTGCAATTCTTCTTCAAAATCATTTGCAGCGTTTCTAACCAAATCATCATCAAAATCATTATAAAATCTTGGAAAAGAAATTATTGCATATTTTACTTTATTTTTTTCGACCAAACACGATTTTATATATGAATCATTTGAAGTAACAATTGCGCGTTTTACATTTACAACTTCTATATTTCCGTTAGGTTTTTTTAATGTCAATTTTACATTTGTACCACTTTTTCCTCTAGTTAATTTGGCAACATCATATAATGTAAAACCAACAATATCGATAGGAGGCTCGTTTTCTTGTGCAATTTTTAAAATTATATCTTCGGCTTCTATTTTTTTTGTTTTCCAAGCTGGACCGCCGACTGTCATAGATCTGATTTGAACAAAATTATCTTTACTTTGCGTCATAATTCCAATTCCTTCAATTTTACCTGATTCTTTAATCAAATATTCATCTCTGTTTCTTGGTACAAAATATTTTGAATGAATATCATATTGAATTACAATCGCATTAATAAATTCTTCAAAAAACATCATTCGTGAAAAATTATCAATATTTAATGTTGTAATTTCTATTCTTTTTAAAAAACTATCTGTAAAATATGTTGCAGATTCTTGAAAAGCAGCATTAAAATCTATTTGACTAAGTTTGTTTTTATTATTTTCATCAATGCAAGTCTTGGCAATTTTGGTAGCAATTTCTGATTTAATAAATATTTTCCATTGTTTTATTAAATCAAATTTGTTTTTTTGATACGTTAAGGTTTTATAATCAATTTTAACATTTGGTTCAAATAAATTTATTTTATTTTTAATAATATTAGTATAAATTTCTTTCCCTTCTGTCATTCTTGTTTTTATTCTTTCATAAGTCAAATAAAAAAATGATAAATCATTGTTTTTTAATTGGTCATCGAGTTTTGTCTCGAATTTTTTGAATTCTTTTATATCAGATTCTAAAAAGAAAATTTTGTATTTGTCAATAGAATCTAAATAAGTTTTAAAAAATTTTTTAGAAAAATCGTCGTCTATTTTTTTATCAACCAAATGTTTAGTTTTTAATTGATTGTAAATTATTTCTAAAATTTTTTTCTCTTTTTTAGGGTCAATAGGTTTTTTATTCGAATTAGAATACGAAAACAACAAACCAACAAAAAAGAATAATATGAATAGGGAATTTTTCATTTATCAAGATTTTTTTAAGTAAAAATAATAAAAAAAGCCAAACTCTAAAGTTAAATTTTAGAATTTGGCTTCAAGAGAAAAGTTTTATTTAAGAATTATTGTACCATATTTATAACTTTTCCAGGAACAATAATTACTTTTTTGGGCGTGTTTCCCTCAAGTTGTTTAATAGTTCTTTCGTCATTCATAATGATTTCCTCAATTTGAGCTGGAGTTAAATTCAAAGGCAAATTAATCGTGAAACGCATTTTTCCATTAAAAGAAACTGGATATTCTTTCTCTGATTCAACCAAATATTTTTCATCAAATATCGGGAAATCAATGGTCGAAATTGATTCAGAATTGCCCAATTGTTTCCATAATTCCTCAGCGATATGAGGCGCATAGGGCGAAATCAAAATTGCCAATGGTTCAAGAATGGCTCGTTCGTGACAATTTTGAGTTTGCAATTCGTTCACGCAAATCATAAACTGCGAAACCGAAGTATTGAACGAGAAATTCTCTATATCTTCGGTGCATTTTTTAATGGTTTTGTGCAAAGATTTCAAAGATTCTTTCGATGGTTCGTTATTGGTTACACAAAATGAGCTTTGCTCTCCCCCTTCGGGGGAGTTGGAGGGGGCTTCGAAATACAAACGCCATAATTTCTTTAAAAATCCAAAAACTCCTGAAATTCCTGCGGTATTCCAAGGTTTTGATTGCTCCAATGGACCAAGGAACATTTCGTACAAACGTAATGTGTCGGCGCCATATTCATTGCAGATATCATCAGGATTAACAACATTGTACCATCTTTTTGACATTTTTTCAACTTCTCGACCAACGATGTATTTGTCATTCTCTAGAATAAATTCGGCATCATTAAATTCGGGTATCCATTTTCGTAATTTTTCTAAATTTATTTCATCTGATGAGTTTACTAAAGAAACATCAACTCTTAATTCTTCTGTTTGATAATCTTTTTTAAGATTTTTCGAAACATATTTATTTGTACCTGAAATACGATAAACAATTGCACTCATCCCCAAAATCATTCCTTGATTTATCAATTTTTTGAATGGTTCTTCGGTTGGTGCAAAACCCTTGTCTTTTAAGAATTTATTCCAAAAACGAGAATAGAGTAGGTGACCAGTTGCGTGTTCGCTTCCGCCAATGTATAAATCGACACTTTCCCAATATTTTATGGACTCTTGACTGGCAATTTCGTTTTCATTTTTCGAATCCATATAACGCAACCAATACCAAGAAGAACCAGCCCAACCTGGCATTGTGTTCAATTCTAAAGGAAAAATCGTTTCATTATCTATCAACTGAACACTAACAACTGAACACTGCAAACTGTCCCACGCCCAATTAGTTGCATTTCCTAATGGTGGTTGTCCGTCTTCGGTTGGCAAATATTTCTCGACTTCTGGCAATTTTATTGGTAAATGTTTGGCATCAATCATTTGTGGTAAACCGTTCACATAATAAACTGGAAAAGGTTCACCCCAATAACGTTGTCTTGAAAAAACTGCATCTCGCAAACGGTAATTGGTTTTTCCTGAACCTTGATTTATTTTTTCGAGTTCTTCGATTGCTTTTTTAGTGGCTTGTTTGTAATTTAATCCATTTAAAAAATCAGAATTAGCAATTATAACATTGTCTTTAGAACCATAAGCTTGTTCAGAAATATCGACGTTTTCAAAAATGTTTTTGATTGCTGGCATTCCTCCCGAAGTCTCGGGGTTGTCTTTAAAGAAATTGGCAAAAGCATAATCTCGCTCATCGCCACAAGGCACTGCCATAACCGCTCCTGTACCGTAACCAGCTAAAACATAATCGCCAATCCAAACAGGAATTGGTTCTTTGGTGAACGGATGCTCGGCATAAGCACCTGTAAAAACGCCCGAAATGGTTTTTACATCTGCCATTCGTTCACGTTCAGAACGTTTTGCAGTTTTTTCGATGTAGGCTTCAACTGCTGCTTTTTGTTCGGGAGTTGTTATTTGAGCAACCAATTCATGTTCCGGTGCCAATGTCATAAAAGTTACACCAAAAATGGTGTCAGGGCGAGTAGTGAATACATCAATTGACCTCACCCCCAACCCCTCTCCCTCTGAGAGGGGGGAAGATTCAGATTCAATTTCTAATTCCGATTCTTTTGAAGAAACTCTTCTAGTTAATTCAATTTTTATTTTTGATAAAACATTTTTTAAATCATTTAGAACCACTTCATTTTTAAATCTTATAACTTTAAAAAAATATTTTTGTTCTAAAATTAAGGTTCTATCGTCATCTTTCTCTTTTTGTTCAGCATCATTATGATATTCGCCATCAATTTCAATGATTAATTTTTTGTCAAGGCAAATAAAGTCAGCTATAAAATTGCCTATGTAATGTTGTCTTCGAATTTTAAAACCTAAACTTGAGTTTCTTAGTTCTTGCCATAATACATCTTCAGCTTCAGTTGGATTTTTTCTGTTTGCCCGAGCGTTTGCAACCAATTCTTTAGCATATAAAGGATTAGCGGTCATATAAGCAAAATTCGAAGAATCCGAAGGATTCTCTAAGCTCCCCTCTCCTTTGGAGAGGGGTTGGGGGTGAGGTTTCAGTGCAAACGAAACCATCGCTCCAACCGATTTCCCAATCCAGTTTCTTTGCGATTCCTTGATACTTTCTGACCAATCGATTGTTTCTAAACCTTGCAAAAGCCTTTCGGCATAAGCTGAAATTCGCATTGACCATTGTGTCATTTTTTTACGAATAACTTGGTGTCCGCCACGTTCGGAAACACCATTTACGATTTCGTCATTTGCCAAAACGGTTCCCAATCCTGGACACCAATTGACTTCTGTTTCGGCTAAATAGGTTAATCTGTATTTTAAAAGTATTTTTTGTTGCTCGTCTTTTGATAAATTATTCCAATCAAGTGCTGAAATTGGTTCTATATTATCATCGCAAACAGCATTAACGTTGCTGTTTCCTGATTTTTCGAATTCTGAAATCAAGGTCGAAATATCTTCGGCTTTATCAGAATTTTTATTGTACCACGAATTGAACAATTGAATAAAAATCCATTGTGTGTGTTTGTAATAATCAGCATTAGAGGTGCGAACTTCTCGATCCCAGTCGAATGAAAATCCGATTTTGTCGAGTTGTTGGCGGTAACGTGCAATGTTTTCTTTGGTGGTTTTGTCAGGATGTTGCCCAGTTTGAATGGCGTATTGCTCGGCTGGCAATCCGAATGAATCGTAACCTTGCGGATGTAAAACATTAAATCCTTTATGGCGTTTGTATCTCGCAACAATATCTGATGCAATGTAACCCAGCGGGTGTCCAACGTGCAAGCCTGCTCCCGATGGATACGGAAACATATCCAAAACATAGTATTTAGGTTTAGTCGAGTTGTTGCTTGCAGAAAATGTTTTATTGTCTGCCCAGTGTTTTTGCCAATTGGCTTCGATTTCGATTGGATTGTATTTCATTCTTTTTTTTGTATTTTCTTTATGCTAAAACCTTTTCAGGTTTGTTTTAATAACTATTTGTTTCTAATTAATTCGACACAATAAACCAATTCCTGCCAATCGATCGTTGATTATTGGATAACCTATATAACCGATTTTTTTATTTTCTTTTTTGTCAAATTTAAACGGATTCCAATAGCTGACTATTATTCCTATTGACATTCCGATTCCTGCACCAGCAAACACATCGCCTGACCAATGGCGGTTGTTGGCGACTCGTAATGCACCCGTCGCTGTGGCAAATAAAAACCCTGAACTTGCATACCAAATATTGCTTTTTCGATATTCTAAAAATAATAAAGTAGCATTGTTAAAAGCTGTTGCGGTATGACCTGATGGAAATGAATTATTTGCAGAGCCATCTGGACGCAAGTCATTTGCAGATTTCTTAGCTATAAATATTACGCCGCCAACCAATAAATTCGACACCGTAAGGTTTGCAATCATTTGTTTGTAGCCGTGTGTAGATTCGAAACCCAACAAATTGCCTGTCAACATTTGTGCAGCAGGAACAAATTGAAAATAATCATCAATTTTTGTATGAAAACCTTTTCCGAATCTGGACTTTGAATCTTGTTGTAAATTATTCTGAATTGGATTGGTTTTTAAAATTATTGAAGTCGCAATTAATGCCGTTGGGATAATAAAACATTTGTAACTTAATTTTTTTTCTTTTTTGACAATTGTGTCTTGCGCTTGTAAATTTATCGCTGTTGCAAATGATATAAATAATAGTATAAAATTTTTCATTTTCACTTAAAATTTAATGGTTGCACCAACTAAATTAAATCCAGAATTTCTTGATGCCGAAAAATTTAATGAATACTTTTTCTCGGTTCCATCATCGTTTTTAGTTTCCGTAAATCGGTTTTTAGCGATGGTTTTCCCAACAAAATAACCCATTAAAATAGCAATCGGATAATCAGAAACCCAATGCACCTCGCTTTGAGTCATTTGAAAACACATTCCGCCGATTAATGTGTAACCAACTGGTTTTATCCATTTGTATTCCGGATAATTGGTTGCAATCACTGTCAATGCAGACATTATGGTTGTCAAATGTCCAGATGGCACAGCATCATAGCTTGGTGTATTTTTTGCATAAGCTGTAAAACTCGGAAACGGATTCCAATCGCCACCAGAATTTCCGTTTTTTATGGCTATAAATGGACTTTCGCGACCCGTAATTCTTTTTATAGTTTGAACATAAATTCCAGAAACCAACAAACTTTCCATCAATCCAGAGGCGGTTGCTTGGGCTCGATAATCTTTTTCTAACAATCCGTAGGTTAAAAATCCAGCGGTCATTACAATTACCGTTGTACCATTTCCTATTAAATAAAATCCTGCGCCAATGTTTTGTGGAATATTGGTTAACGGACCAAATTTTCCATATTTGTTACTAGAACTCAATCCTTGCCTTTCGGCAAATGCACGAGATTGGTCAGTAATTTGTTGGTCAACTGGAACCAACAAAGCTGTCGATGCGATTGCGCCACCCAAATAATAAGCGTGGTCTTTTGCAACAAAATCTTTGCTTGTTGCAATAAAATCTTTTGGAACATTGGTTACCATTTCCCAAAATTTGGTTTTTCTATAAGTTCTTGAACTTCCATCATCAAAATTATAGGTTTGCGAAGTTTTTTTGATTTCTAAAACTGGTTTTGGTTGCAAACTATCAATTATTTGTGCATTCAAATTAGAATGAACATTAAAAAAAAACGAAAAAATCGCAATAACTGTAACCTTTTTTAAAAACACAAGTCTTTGATTTGAGATTATTAAGTCGCAAATTTACATTTATTGTACGAAAATCGAAACTTTGAACGTTATTTAAGTTTATTTAATGAAATACTTTATTATTTTTACACCATAATTTAACAAAATATGAGTTCTTCTTACGATAATTTTCAGAAACGCAGATTAATTTCTTCTTATTTTTCGGTAGTTTTAAGTGTTTTCTTAGTATTGTTTTTACTAGGAATGCTAGGTTTTTTTGTCATTAATTCTAAAAGATTGTCAAACGATTTTAAGGAAGAAATTGCAATGACTGTTTTTTTTAAAACCGAAGCCAACGACAGTATTTTAAAAGCATTTGGCGATGAATTGAAAACATCTCGTTTTACTAAAAGTTTTGTTTATGTTTCTAAAGACGATGCTGCAAAACAACACAAAGACATTATTGGTGACGATTTTATGAAGTTTTTAGGTGCCAATCCGTTACAAAATTCTTATGATATTCATTTGAAAGCCGATTATGTCGAAAAATCTAAAGTCAATAATATCGAAAATAAATTGCGTGAAAACCCAATGATTGCAGATATTGTTTATGACAAACAATTAATAAATTTGGTTAATGATAACGTAAAAAATGTTAGTTTCTGGATATTATTAATCAGCGGTTTACTTACGATTATTGCAGTTTTATTAATAAATAGTTCACTCAGATTGTCAATTCACTCTAATAGATTTATCATCAAAACAATGCAAATGGTTGGCGCAACCAAGGCTTTTATCAGAAAACCATTCGTTTGGCGAAGTGTAAAATTAGGTTTAATGGGTTCAGGATTAGCAATTTTGGCATTAGTTGGCGTTTTGATTTATCTTGAAATGAATTATCCAGGATTAGGAATTTTGAAAGATCAATTATCGACTGTTATGGTGCTTTTAGCCGTATTAGTAACTGGCGTTTTAATAACTTGGATAAGTACTTATTTTGCAACTCAAAGATTCTTGAATTTACGAACAGATGATTTGTACTAAAAAATATTATATTTAACATATTAAATCTTAAACTTATATCGCTTTTATGAATAAATTTTTACTTGTTGTTGGATTAGTGTTTTCTATGAGCATTAGTGCGCAAACAATTTCATTAGACAATACCTTTGGGACAAATGGTTTTGCAGTTGTTGATGGAATTACAAATAGTGGCGGAGGAAATGTAAAAGTATTAGTACAACCAGACGGAAAACTTCTGGTTAACGGAAATAGAAACGAGGGCAATGTTCAAAGAATAAATTTTATAGCTAGGTTTAATTCTAATGGAACAATTGATACTAGTTTTGCAACAAATGGTTTTTATATTATTAACTATTTAGCAGATAATGGACCAACTATGCACTTATTACAAAGCGGCAAAATATTAGTTTCGGTTGGTTATTCAACTTCATACATACTTAGACTTGATTCTAGCGGTGTTTTAGACACTTCATTTGGAACCAATGGATATATGACTTTTTTTAACACTTATTTTGATTATGAAAATTCTTTTTTAGATGTTGATGAAAGTTTTTATATCAATAAAACAATTTTCAATAATCTAGATTTTACTCGAACAGAAAAAATTGTTAAAATAAACACAAGTACAGGAATAATAGCAAATTCGTTTGGACAGAATGGCGAATTAACACTTGCAATAGATCGAAATTTTGTCAATTTAGTTGGAATAAAAAACGGAAAATTTTTAATTACAACTAGAAGTAGAGTTCCAAATTCAGTAGAAGATTTAGCATTATGTAGAATAAATATAGATGGAACTATCGATTCAACTTTTGGCACTAATGGATATACTTTTTTATTTACTCCGAATAATAATACGAATGCAAAAATTGATTTCAATGATGACTTTCTTGTCGGTATTATAAATTTGTCAAATCCAAATGGAATAATTAATAAGTATGATTCAAATGGAATATTAGAAACCTCTTTTGGTAATTCTGGGTCGATTAATATGTTAACAAATAACTATACATTAGGTTTCAATCGACAAATTAATTCATTAAATCTTTTAGGTTTTAATAATTTGAATAACATTGTAAATTTATCACTTTATAAGTATACAAATCAAGGAAATATTGATCCATCTTTTAATGGAACAGGTTTATATATAGAAAATCAAAATCTACTTGAAGAATTTCCAATGAATTTTAGCTATCAAAATGATGGAAGTATTTTTATAAGTGGAATATATAGAAATGGCACAACAAATAAAATATTTATTGCCAAATATCGAGAACAAAATTTGTCAACAAGAAAATTCGAAAGTTTTAAATTAATTTTTAGAAATCCAGTAAAAGATATTCTTGTGTTTGAAACAAATGAACCTATAAAATCAATAAACATTCATAGTTTAGATGGTAAAAATATTTCAACATCTAATCAAAATTCAATAAAAACCGATGATTTGTCTGTGGGAATTTATTTAGCAAAAGTTGAATTTGAAAATGGAACTTTTCAAACACATAAAATCATAAAAAACTAAACTAATGAAACAAGAAAACAACGAAAAACCAGAATTTCTTTTCAACCAAGTAAACTACAAGTTTCTTTTAATAGGAATTGCAGTAATAGCCGTTGGATTTATATTAATGATGGGCGGCGGAAGCAACGATCCAAAAGTTTTTAACGAAGCAGAATTGTTTAGTTTCACCAGAATTAGAATTGCGCCAACAACTGTTTTGATTGGTTTTGGAATAACTATTTATTCGATATTTAAAAAGTGATTTTTCGATATTTTGATTATTTGATTTTCAGATTTAGGAAATTATTTTATCAATAATGGTTGAACACTTTAAATATTTTTCGAATAATCAAACAATCAAACAATCTAGAATTAAATGAATACACTTCAAGCCATAATCCTTGCTATTATTGAAGGAATTACCGAATTTTTGCCAGTTTCTTCAACTGGACATATGATTATTGCAAGTTCATTTTTCGGAATTGCGAAAGACGATTTTACCAAACTTTTCACGATTGTTATTCAACTCGGAGCGATTTTATCGGTTGTGATTCTTTATTTTAAAAGGTTTTTTCAAACATTAGATTTCTATTTTAAATTGTTTGTTGCTTTCATTCCAGCGGTCGTTCTTGGACTACTATTGGGCGATTACATCGATGATTTGTTAGAAAATCCAGTTACGGTTGCAATTTCATTATTAATTGGTGGAATTATTTTATTAAAAGTTGACGATTGGTTCAATAAAACAGAAAGTTCAGAAACCGATAAACCAATTTCTTATTTACAGGCATTCAAAGTTGGAATGTTTCAATGTTTAGCAATGGTTCCAGGCGTTTCAAGAAGTGGCGCAAGTATTGTTGGCGGAATGTCGCAAGGATTATCTCGAACTTCGGCAGCCGAATTTTCATTCTTTTTGGCTGTTCCAACAATGTTGGGCGCAACAGCCAAGAAATGTTATGATTATTATAAAGACGGATTCGTTTTATCACCAGACCAAATTAATTTATTGGTAATTGGTAATATTGTAGCATTTGCAGTAGCACTTTTAGCAATAAAATCATTCATAGGTTTTCTAACCCAAAATGGTTTCAAAATATTTGGATATTATAGAATTATTGCAGGAATTTTGCTGTTACTTATTCATTTCTTTGTTCAAAAACTCACAATAATTTAATGATTACGGTCGAAGAATACCAAGAAGGTCAAGTGTTGTTGATCGACAAACCATTAAATTGGACTTCATTTCAAGCGGTCAATAAATTAAAATATGCGTTAATCAATCAAGTTGGATTGCCCAAAAAATTCAAAATTGGTCACGCCGGAACTTTAGATCCATTGGCAACAGGACTTTTATTGATTTGCACCGGAAAATTCACTAAAAGAATTGCTGAATTTCAAGGGCAAGCCAAAGAATATACCGGAACTTTTTTTATTGGAGCTACAACACCATCTTATGATTTAGAAACCGAAATTGATTTTAGATTTCCTACTAATCATATCAATAATGAATTAATTCACGAAACTGTAAAACAATTCTTGGGCGAAATCGACCAAATTCCACCCATTTTTTCTGCAATAAAAAAAGATGGCGTTCGACTTTATGAACATGCAAGAGCAGGTGAAAGTGTCGAAATTGCTTCAAGAAAAACTACAATTTACGAATTTGAAATCACAAGAATCGAACTTCCAGAAATAGACTTCAGAATAAAATGCAGCAAAGGAACTTACATTCGATCAATAGCTTTCGATTTTGGAAAAGCAATGAATTCTGGTTCGCATTTAACTGCTTTACGAAGAACTAAAATTGGCGATTTTGATGTTGAAAATGGCGTTAGAGTTGACACATTTGTTGAAAGCTTGTAAAAAATTTAAGTTAATAAATTTTTGAAAAGCAGTTAAATGAAATATAAGGTTTACAAAATAATTTTTAAATCAATTAAATTTTTTTTCAATGAATTTAAAAATAATATTTTTTTTAATTTCAATTTTAATCTCGTTAAATGTTAGTGCGCAATCAATTAGTTTAACTGATAAAATATATAATTCTTTAGACGAATTCGTTGCCAATCCTAAAACCGAAAATCTAAAAAATCTTGAACAAATTGAGATTTTATTTAATAAAAAAACACCAAAAACCAAAGAAGAATTATTAGCAATAGTAATTTTAAATTGCAACAAAGCATTTTATGAAAACCAACTCGGATTAACAAAAAATGCCGTTATAAGTTATGAAAAAGCTTGGCAAATTTTCCAAAAAAATAAACTTTCTAATTACGATATTATAGAGTTTTGCTTGAAACCTTTAGGAAATCTTTATACAAAAATTGGCGATTATGACAATGCTGAAAATATTATTAAACAATATTATTTTCTAGCAGAAACCAATAAAAATAAAGAAGTTAAAATTGCTGCAATTCTAAATTTATCGAACGTTTATCAAAATTCTGGGAAAATTGAAAACGCTATTGACTTATTAAAAATTACAATAAAATCAGAAAAATTATCTAATTCTCAAAAAGGAAATTTTTGGAACAATTTAGGATCTAATTATTTGATTATTAATGATAAGTTGAATGCAAAAAATGCTTTCGAAAAAGCTGTACTATTATTAAAGTCTGATAAAAATCAAACTGAAAATTTATCGAATGTTTACAGCAATTTAGCGACTATTTATTCCAATGAAAATAATTTTAAATTGGCTAATTCTTTTTCTGATAAAGCTATCGAACTACTTTATAAATCTAGAAATAATGATCTAAGGAAAATTGCAAAATTAAGTTTAGATTATGCTTATATATTATTTAAAGAACAAAATTACAATAAAAGTTCTCTAATAATTTCGAAAGTTTTTGCGAGTTTAATTCCAAATTATTCTTGTGAAAAATCTGTTTTGCCAAATCGAAATTCACTTTACGCAGATAATGTTTTGCTTGATGCTTTGGACGTGCAAGCGGACATTTTTACAAATCAAAATTTACCACATAAAGCACTAGAAGCCTACAGATTATCTTTTTACGTTGAAGATTTATTTGACAATTTATTTATGTTCGAAAACTCAAAAATCATCAATCAAGTTCGGGTGCGCAATCGTGCCGAAAAATGCATTGCAATTTATGAAAAATTGTTTCAATCAGAAAATAAACAAAGCTATTTAGAAGCCGCATTTTTGTTAGCAGATAAAACAAAATCGGGAGTTTTACAAAGTTATTTGACCAATAACAAATCGATTTCAGAAACTGAAAGAAAGCTAAAAATAGAACTTCAAAATATAAATAATGAAATAGTTAAGGAACAACAAAAATTAGATTATGCTAATTTAAATAAAATAAATAGCTTGATTCAAAAGCAAAATCAAACGATGCTTTTACTCAAATCCAAAAAACCAAATGATGCCAAAAAATCTAATACAGATCTAGAAATTCAAGATTTATTTGTTAAATTAAATAACGATAATGCTTCTTTAATCGAATATTTTGTTGGTCAAAAAGCTATTTATTCATTTGCCTTGAGCGAAAACAAAATTGTTTTGAAAGCAATTGAATATTCTGAAATCAACAAAAACAAAATCACAAAATTTATAGATCTTTTTGCAAATCCCGATGCGATTTCTAATGATATAACTGGATATAATTCGGCTGGAAATTCGGTTTATCAAATGTTGAAATTGCCAAAATCAGAACTTAAAAACCTAATTATTATTCCAGACGGATTGTTAAATTTTGTTCCGTTTGAGGCTTTGATAACCAAAATTTCGACAACAAGTAATTTTGCAAAAATGAATTATTTGATGAATGATTTTGCAATTGCATATAACAATTCTGCTAGTTTTTATTTAGATACTAACGCTTTATCGAATAAGAATTCGGTTTTAGGAATTTTTCCTGTTTTCGAAAAAACTGATTTTGAATTATCGTTTTCTAAAACCGAAATGCAAGCCATAAAAAGGAATTTCGAAGGCAAATTTTTCGATAACACAAACGCTAATTTTAAGAATTTTCAATCGAATGCGAACCAATTTTCTATTTTGCATTTAAGCACGCACGCTGATTCTGGCGATACCGAAATTCCTGCAACGATTAAGTTTTATGACCAAAATATTTTGTATTCTGAATTATATAATTTGCAACTAAACCCAAATTTGGTAGTGCTTTCGGCTTGTCAAACCGGAATCGGGAAATTGTATAAATCGGAAGGTGCAATGAGTGTTGCACGAGGTTTTCAGTTTGCTGGCGCGCAAAATTTATTGTTTTCGTTGTGGAAAGTTAACGATTTTACAACATCGGTTTTAATGGCAGATTTTTATAAAAACATCAAAAATAAAATGTCATTTTTCGAAGCCAATCAAAAGTCAAAACAAGATTTCTTGAAAAACAAATCGATTTCTAACACCAAAAAATCGCCTTATTATTGGTCTGCTTTTGTGTATTATGGCACTTTAGAAAAACCATCGAATTATAATTATTGGTTTTGGATTTTGGGTGGAATTTTAATTGGATGGATTTTAATTAGTCAATTTAGAGTTTAATTTATTTCACAGATTTTCCAGCCAAAACAACAACAATTTCGCCTTTTGGAGGTTTGTTTTCAAAGTGTGTTAAAACTTCACGAACTGTTCCACGAACGTTTTCTTCGTGAAGCTTGGACAATTCTCTTGAAACACAAATTGGTCTATCTTCGCCAAAATAGGTTATAAATTCGGTTAATGTTTTAACCAATTTGTGTGGCGAAACATACAAAATCATCGTTCTGGTTTCTTCGGCAAGTGCCAAA
The DNA here is from genome assembly GCA_043750395.1 of Bacteroidota bacterium. Classification (GTDB taxonomy): domain Bacteria; phylum Bacteroidota; class Bacteroidia; order Flavobacteriales; family Flavobacteriaceae; genus Flavobacterium. The sequence goes on from JAYVBR010000130.1 coordinate 16,746, forward strand.
TATCGGGTTTGTTTGCCTTTTTTATCAGGCAAAAATCCTTCGAATACAAATTTATCATTTGGTAAACCGCTATTGACAAGCGCTGGAACAAATGCCGTTGCGCCTGGCAAACATTCGACATCGATTTTGTTTTCCACACAAGCTCGTGTCAACAAAAATCCTGGATCAGAAATTGCTGGTGTTCCAGCATCAGATATCAAGGCTATGGTTTCGCCAGCTTTTAATCTTGAAATGATATTTTCGATAGTTTTGTGTTCATTGTGCATGTGGTGACTGTGCATATGCGTGCCAATTTCGAAATGTTTCATCAATTTTCCGCTGGTTCGAGTATCTTCAGCTAGAATTAAATCGGCTTCTTTGAGAATTCGAATTGCACGAAAAGTCATATCTTCAAGATTGCCAATTGGTGTTGGAACTATAAATAATTTTCCCATTTGTAAGTTTTAAACGAATTTTTTCTCAACTGCTTCCATAAAACGCAATACATATTCGTCTTTATCCAACCAATTATTATAATCTGGTTTAACGATGTCGTTAATAAAGTTTACGGTTTCATAATAAGTATCAAATGTGCTGATTTGTGATAAAACTCTTATATAATCTTCGTTGCTATCGGCAAATAAATGTTTTACAAATGCAATTTTATCATTTAATCCAATGTTTATTCCTTGGGAAAGTTTTTCGTTTAAAATAACTTGTTTTACATCTGTTACATCAGATTTTTTTTCAAAAATCGGCTCGCTAAATTTGAATTCATCAAATGAAATTTGAATTGGTTCTTGCTTTTTGTCGAATTTTACTTCTTCAATTTCTGTTTCGAATTCTGGAATAAAAATTGGTTCGTTTTCTTTTACGATTGTTTCTTCAACTTTTTCGTCATTTGCAACAGCTAGAATTTCCTCTTCAAGAATTTGTTTTTCTTCACTAATCACTTCATCTGCTGAAGCTGGAATGTTTTCGATTTCAGCGATTTCGTCATTTGCAACAGCAAGAATTTCATCTTCATTTTCAGAAATTGATTCTTCGTCGTTTTCATCTTTTGCAGTAGCAAGAATTTCTACCTTGTTATGTATATCAATTTTCTCATCAGGAATTTCTATATTGTTTATGAAAGCAATTTCTTCATTTGCAACAGCGATATTTTCTACTTTCTGATTAAAAGATTTTTGAAGTTTTTGTTCAATATCGTCAACATCGATTTTTGGCTGAATAATATTTATGTTTTCTTCAACAAATTTCAAAACCGATAAAGTTTCATACAATTTTTGCGTTTCTAAATGCAATTGCTTCAATTCTGAATGATTTTTTAGTTTCAAAATTCTGTGTGCAATGCTAATTAATTCGGCTTCTAATCTTTTCTTCATAACTTTTAAAATTATTGTGAGTAAAACGTAAGTTTTTTAATATTTTTGTTTCCGTTACAAAGTAATAAAAACTATTCATTTTTAGCGCAAGAAATTTCAAAAAATGTTTTTAGAAAACACAGTAAATCATAAAGAGCAGTTTGGTTGGATCGAAGTCATTTGCGGTTCGATGTTTTCGGGCAAAACCGAAGAATTGATTCGCCGATTGAAACGAGCGCAATTTGCCAAACAAAAAGTTGAAATTTTTAAACCATCTATCGACACACGTTATGACGAGGAAATGGTGGTTTCGCACAACCGCAATGAAATTCGCTCAACGCCAGTTCCTGCTGCGGCAAATATTGCAATTTTGGCACAAGGTTGTGATGTTGTTGGCATTGACGAAGCGCAATTTTTTGATGACGAAATCGTGAAAATATGTAATGATTTGGCCAATTCTGGCATTCGAGTAATCGTTGCAGGATTAGATATGGATTTTAAAGGAAATCCGTTTGGACCTATGCCTGCGCTTATGGCAACCGCCGAATATGTTACGAAAGTGCACGCAGTTTGCACACGAACAGGAAATTTAGCCAATTATAGTTTTCGAAAAACTGATTCAGATAAACTGGTTATGCTTGGCGAAACTGATGAATATGAACCGCTAAGTCGAGCAGCCTATTTTAATGCAATGCAGAAAAATAATGCTATTGATTTGGAAAGTAAAAAAGGTTAAGAATAAATAAATGGTGTTCAATTTTTTATTAAATTTGATAAAAATAATAGTATAATGGATTTACAAACTCGAAAAATTACTTTTGTTAGAGATTTCTTAACTATTCAAAACGAAGAAGTTGTAAGTCGTTTAGAAAATTATTTGAAGAAAGAAAGAAAGAAAACTTCAAATAACTTTGAACCATTTACAAAAGAAGAATTTAATCTGCGAATATTTAATTCTGAACAAGATTCAAAAAACGGCAAATTGACTTCTACACAAGATTTTTTAGCTGAAATTAAAAAATGGGATTAGCTATTTATTGAACAGATTTTGCAAAAAGCGAAGTTAAAGTAGTTTTTAACTATTTAAAAAGAACAGAAAATTTAAATTTTGCTAAAAAGTTTGTTACCGAAATTTTGAATGAACCAAATATTTTGAGTTTATTTCCAGAATTGGGTCAAATTGAAGAAAATTTAATCCAATCTTATAAAGAA
>JAYVBR010000131.1:0-8988 GCA_043750395.1 Bacteroidota bacterium
TTTTTGATAAAAATAAAACCTATTCAGTTCCTGTTTACGTAGATAGTGATGGGAACAATAAATACCAATTATTAGCTACTTTCCCGTGTAAGACCAATTATTTATTTTCAGATTTAATGGCGATTTCAATATTGTCAATAATTTTCACTTTAATAATTATAATTGCTTATGCAAGTGCAATTAATCAATTAATAAAACAAAGATTGATTTCGGAAATAAAAACCGATTTTATAAACAATATGACCCACGAGTTTAAAACGCCAATTGCAACAATAAATCTTGCTCTTGACGCCATAAAAAACCCAAAAGTTATAGATAATAAAGAAATGGTTTCGAAATATTTGCAAATGATTCGAGACGAAAATAAACGAATGCACGCACAAGTCGAGAATGTTTTAAGAATATCGAAACTCGAGAAAAAAGAATTAGATATTGACAAAGAATCGCTCGAATTAAATGATGTAATCGAAGATGCAATCGAACATGTTCAATTAATTCTAGAAGATAAAAATGGTACAATAAAAACTGATTTATCTGCCAAAAGAAATACTTGTTTGTTGAATGATACGCATTTTACAAACGTAATTGTAAACATTTTAGACAACGCAATTAAATATTCATCTGAAAATCCGATTATTGAAGTTAGCACCGAAAATGTCAAAGATGTTATTATAATTAAAATTAAAGACAACGGAATTGGAATGACAAAAACCGCTCAAAAACGAATTTTTGAGAAATTTTATAGAGAACATACTGGCGATTTACACAACGTAAAAGGCCACGGACTCGGTTTATCTTATGTAAAAAGAATAGTCGATGATCACAACGGACAAATATTCGTTGAATCTGAAAAAGGTATCGGAAGTACCTTCATAATAAAGATTCCCCTAATTAATTAAAAAAACCAATATTAACTCAAACAAAAAAATGGAAACTACAGAAACCAAAAAAATTCTTCTTGTTGAAGATGACCAAAATTTCGGATCAATCCTAAAAGATTATTTAATCTTGAACGATTTTGACGTAACACTTGCAAAAAACGGAATGGAAGGATTCGAGAAATTTAAAAAGGAAACCTACGACCTTTGTATTCTCGATGTAATGATGCCATACAAAGATGGCTACACTTTAGCAAAAGAAATCCGTGAAAAAAACAAGGAAATTCCGATTATTTTCCTAACAGCAAAATCTATGAAAGAAGATGTGCTAAAAGGATACAAAGTCGGAGCAGACGATTATTTAAACAAACCATTCGATTCAGAAGTTTTGTTAATGAAAATTCGCGCGATTATTCTAAGAAAATCAACCGAAACTAAAAATGATGTATTAAAATTCGAATTCGAATTTGGTGGTTTTCACTTAAATTCAAAATTACGTTTCTTGACATTCAGAAAAGAAGAACCAGTAAAATTGTCTCCAAAAGAGAACGAATTGTTAAAAATGTTAGTGCTTCACGAAAACGACTTAATGCCAAGAGAATTAGCATTAACTAAAATTTGGAGAGACGACAACTACTTCACTTCCAGAAGTATGGACGTTTACATCGCAAAATTACGTAAATATTTAAAGTTAGATTCAGAAGTAGAAATCTTGAACATTCACGGCGAAGGTTTCCGATTGGTTGTAAAAGGTAAAAAATCTGAATAAAAATAAATTTTAAAAAAGCTTCAAGAAATTGGAGCTTTTTTTTGAAGCTATTCCAGCTTTTCGTTTCAAGCTTTCTATTACAATTGTTTTTTTCTAGGACAACAAACGTTCCGACGAATCGGAACCGTTGGTCCTTGTTTTTGTCAAGAAAAAATAAAATTCTATTTCGAAAGGCTTTTACCTTCAATTTGGGCTATCGAAGCATAATTTCAATTAAATCAAAACTTTTAATCAAGTATTCAATTTCCAATTCAATTGTAATGCAAAACTGGTTTTATCAATAGTTTTTATTCCAAAAAAAGTACTTTTTTTAGTTTCGAATTTTTCGATTAAGACTTTTTCATTCAACGAAAGTTCTTTTAAAAAATTCATATCAAAACTTTTTAATTTTTGGTTTAAAACCATTTCATAATCAACATAATCAAGGCACCATTCTAAATATTTGATATTATTTACGTGGTTTACAATATCTAAATCCGACATTCGAACAATTTTATCAACTTCAAAATCGGGAATATTTCCAAATTCAGAAATATTAATTTTCGAAAAAGCAATCTCAGTAGCACGATTATCAGGAAATTTATCGAAATGTTCATGTGGCAAACTCAAACCTTCGGGTTTTCGGGTTTTGGTATTAAAAACTGCCCAAAAAGTCTCTGAACCAATTATTTTTTTGCCATTCAATAAAACCTCAAATCCTCGAATCGATCGAGAATTTTCAAGATTACAAATCCAAGTTTTAACTTTTATTGTATCTTTCCATTTCGGTAATTTTTGAATTTCGACACGCATTCGACTCAAAACCCAAGCTTGATTGTTTTTTTGCATATCGATAAAATTTATACCACCCAATTCAGAATGAGCCGAAGCTGTTAACTGAAGAATGTTACACAATTCAGTATATTTCAAAAACCCATTAGGCATACATTGCATAAAATTGATTTCGAAATCTTTAAATAAAATTGATGTAAAATTTTCAGAAATTGGCATATTATTTGAATTTTGTAACAAATGTATAAACATAAAACTAAAAAATTATAAATTCTGAAAGTCATTCCAAAAAAACATATAATTTTACCAAAAACTTTGCGTTATAAATTTGAATTAAAAAATAATCCAATTTCATAAAAATGAATAAATTAATTTGCATTTTATTATTAAACACTTTTTTCTCATTTGCTCAAACCGAACTCAATCAAGTTGATGAAAAAGGTTTAAAAAATGGACTTTGGAAAGGTTTCTTCGAAGAATCAAAACGCTTGCGTTATCAAGGAACTTTTGATCACGGCAAAGAAATTGGCACGTTTAATTATTACGATGACACTAAAGAAGCATCGTTAATTGGAGTAAGAGTTTTTGACGTTAAAGAGAATTCTGTTCATACAACTTTTTTTGACCAAAAGAAAAATATTGTCAGCGAAGGAAAATCAGTAAACAAACTTAAAGAAGGAAACTGGAAATATTACCACGAAGCTTCAAAAGAGTTAATGACTTTAGAAATTTATAAACTCGGAAAACTAGAAGGTTTGCGAACTGTTTATTACAAAAATGGCAAAATTGCAGAAGAAATAAATTACAAAAACGGAATTAAAGTTGGTACTTACAAAAAACTAACAGAAACAGGAATCGTTCTTGAAACAGTTTCATATAAAAACAACGAATTCGACGGTTTAGCAATTTATAAAGATCCAGAAAACAATATTGTGGCTCAAGGATTATTTAAAAGCGGAAAGAAAATTGGAATCTGGAAATTTTTTAAATCTGGCAAATTTGAAAGTCAAACCAATTTTAATTTTCAAGGAAAAAAGTTTGCTAAAAACAATAAAAAGTAAAAAGTTTTACATTAATGTGACACGAATTTCTCTAACTCTCATTATTATTTAGTTTTTTTATAAATAAGTTTAATCAATTTTTTATTTTTAATTTGTGTAAATTTATGAAATATGTGTCATATTTTCCAAATGCTGAATAGTTATAAATTTTTATATTTTTAATTTTTATTTTAAATTGAGTTTAGAAAACTTTGTCCAAATCATAAAAATCCTATAAAATCTAAATGCAATAATTTTTTCTACGTACATTTGTAACATTAAATTTTAAAAAAATGAAACGTGTAGTAGTTGGACTTTCTGGCGGTGTCGATTCGAGTGTTGCAGCCTATTTGTTGCAAGAACAAGGTTATGAAGTCATTGGTCTTTTTATGAAAAATTGGCACGACGACACCGTAACAATCTCTAACGAATGTCCGTGGCTTGAAGACAGTAACGATGCACTTTTGGTTGCCGAAAAGCTCGGAATTCCTTTTCAAACGGTTGATTTAAGCGAACAATACAAAGAAAAAATTGTCGATTATATGTTCGACGAATACGAAAAAGGAAGAACACCAAACCCTGATGTTTTATGCAATCGTGAAATTAAATTCGATGTTTTTATGAAAATCGCTCTACAACTTGGAGCCGATTTTGTAGCAACAGGTCATTATTGTCGAAAAGGCGAAATCGAAGTCAATTCAAAACCAATTTATCAATTGTTAACTGGTAAAGACGATAACAAAGATCAATCCTATTTTTTATGTCAGTTATCGCAAGAGCAATTGTCTAAATCATTGTTCCCCATTGGCGAATTGACCAAACCCGAAGTGCGTGAAATTGCCACTAAACTCGATTTAATAACTGCCGATAAAAAAGATTCTCAAGGATTGTGTTTTATTGGCAAAGTAAGATTACCAGAATTTTTGCAACAAAAATTACAACCCAAAGAAGGAATTATAATTGAAATTAATAATGATGATCAAGTTTATAATCAAGTAATTCCGTCATTTGATTCAATCGAAGAAAAATTAAAATTCGAATCTAAAAATATAGATTACAACGAATCGATGGGCAAGATTGTTGGTAAACACCAAGGTGCACATTATTTCACAAACGGACAACGCAAAGGGCTAAATGTGGGCGGTACCAAAGAAGGTTTATTTGTACTGCAAACCAATGTCAATACTAATACAATATTCACTGGACAAGGCGCAAGCCACAACGGATTATTCAAAAAATCTTTGTACATTAACAATTTAGAAGTCCATTTTATCCGTCAAGATTTGGCTTTAAAATCTCGAGAAACAATGCAAGTTACAGCAAGAATTCGATACCGTCAACCATTGCAATTAGCAACATTACATCAATTTGAAAACGGAATGTTTGTTGAATTTCAAGAGCCACAATCGGCAATTACCGAAGGGCAATTTGTAGCTTTTTATGTTGGTAATGAGTTAATTGGTTCGGGTGTGATTTCTTAAAATAAATAATTAAAATTCTATAAATTATAAAATTCCTATCTTGTCTTCCTAGTATTTAATATAAGTTTAAAAAAAATTATTTTAAATTTTTTAAAAATGAAAATTCTATTTATATACCTAACATTATTATTTTGCATTTCTGGATTCTCACAAGACGAAGATGCGATTGTTTATTTTACCAATAAGCCCAATTCGGCAGCATTTTTTGCAAATCCGAGTATTGAGCTTTCTGCTCGATCATTAGCGCGGCGAACAGCTCAAAATATTCCATTAATACTCAACGATGCACCAATTAATCAGCAATATGTAACCAACATCGAAGCTGCAAATGGTGTAACTGTTTTGGCAAAGTCTAAATGGTTAAATTGTGTATATGTTCGCGGTTTGCAAACAGATATCGTTTCTTTAAGTAGCTTGGCTTTCGTTCAAAACGTCAAATTTTTAAATGCTTCAATTTTAAATAGAAACAATAAACCAAAAGCAGATAAATTTATTAAATCTAAACCAGTTGTTAACATAAACGCCAATCAGCAACCCAATTCTATTTTTAATTATGGACAATCTTTTAACCAAATTCATCAAATGAATGGTGAGATTTTGCACCAACAAAATTTTACAGGAAACGGAAAAGTTATTGCAGTTTTAGATTCAGGATTTCCAGGAGTTGACACTGCACAACCATTTCAAAGATTGATAAATAACAACCAAATTCTTGGCGGATATGATTTTGTAAACGACAACAACGATTATTTTTCGGGAGATTCTCACGGAACTTTAGTTTTGTCTTGTATGGGTGGTTATACCGAGGGTCAATTAGTAGGTACTGCGCCCGATGCAAAATATTATTTATACCAAACCGAAGATAACGAGTCTTATTCGCCTTACGATGAAAATCCAGTCGAAGAAGCCTATTGGGTTGAGGCTGCAGAAGAAGCAGATAGAGTAGGAGCTGATGTTATTACATCGTCTCTAGGATATTTTAGATATACAAACACTAATTATAGTCACACTTATGCAGATATGATTGGCGATAAAAACTTTGCATCAAAAGGATTGAATATTGCTTTTTCTAAAGGAATTATAGGTGTAGTTTCAGCCGGAAATGCTGGTGGAGATTCAGAACCTCATGTAGGTGTTCCAGCAGAAGCTTCCAAAGCTTTGGCAATAGGTGCAGTTAAAAGCGATAGAGTTCGTGCAGGATTTAGTTCAATAGGACCAAGTTTTGACGGAAGAATTAAGCCTGATTTAATGGCTCAAGGTCAAGCGTCAGTTTTATCTTATCCTGATGGGACAATTGGTACCAATAGCGGCACATCATTTTCGGGTCCAATATTTGCTGGAATGATAACCAGTTTTTGGCAAGCAGTTCCAACCTTGACCAATCAACAAGTCATAGATTTGGTTCGCCAATCGGCCGATAATTTTTCAACACCAAACAACCAATACGGTTACGGTATTCCTGATTTTCAATTAGCTCTTGCAAACGTTGCATTATCATCAGAAAATTTTTCGAATCAAAACATAAAATTATTCGGAATAGCCCCAAATCCCACTAACAGTTCAGTTGAAATTTCTTTTCCCAAAGAATTCGATAAAGCAACAATTTCTTTGTTTACTGTTCTAGGTCAAAACATTTCGAAAACACAAATAGACAATAATAATTCGAAATTAAATTTTACAAATTTTAACTCGGGTATTTATTTATACAAAATCGAAGCGGCTAATTATTCTCAAACTGGAAAAATTATTAAGAATTAGGTTTTTGTTTTAGTCTATTAATAATTGAATCTTTCGAGAATTGTTTTTGCCAGTTTTGTTGTCATTCCGACGTAGGAGGAATCTCATTAGTTGCTCACGTTATGATATTCCTCCTACTTCGGAATGAAAAAAGTTGTGTACACTAGAATTAAGTCATTTTTTTATTAGAAGAACAACATCACATTTTATCAAGACATTTGTCCCGCTTTCATCCCAAAAATTTTAAAAAAACTCAAAATGAAAAATTTTTGAGTTTTTTAAAATGTTTTTCCTTTCTATCGGGTCTATTAAAAAACATTTTATTTTCTAAAAACTTTTATAAATCCTTGTTTGTGAAGTTTGGGAAAATTTATATTGAAAAAAAAATGAATTTTTTATGAAAATTCGTAATATTAGCTTCAAAAATAAAAAATCTGTGTAAATTTGTACAACCTCTGTTAAATTATCTATGAACAAAATAACACAACTTTTCAATATAAAATACCCAATAATTCAAGGCGGAATGATTTGGAATTCTGGTTACAAACTAGCTTCGGCAGTTAGTAACTCTGGTGGTTTGGGGTTAATTGGTGCAGGTTCTATGTATCCCGAAGTTTTGCGTGAACACATTCAGAAATGTAAATTGGCAACCAACTTGCCATTTGGCGTAAACGTTCCTATGTTGTATCCAAACATCGAAGAAATAATGCAGATTATTGTCGAAGAAGGTGTAAAAATTGTTTTCACTTCGGCGGGCAACCCAAAAACTTGGACTAAATTCCTAAAAGACAATAATATTACAGTTGTTCACGTAGTTAGCAGCAGCAAATTTGCATTAAAAGCCCAAGAAGCTGGAGTAGATGCAGTTGTAGCCGAAGGTTTCGAAGCTGGTGGTCACAACGGTCGCGAAGAAACCACAACTTTAACTTTGATCCCAATAGTCAAATCGCAAATAACAATTCCTTTAATTGCCGCTGGTGGAATAGCATCGGGACAAGGAATGTTAGCAGCAATGACTCTTGGCGCAGACGGTGTTCAACTAGGCTCAAGATTTGCAGCAAGTATAGAAAGTTCAGCTCACGAAAATTTTAAACAAACAATTATCGAAACTAACGAAGGCGACACAGTTTTGACTTTAAAAGAATTGGCACCAGTTCGATTGATAAAAAATAAATTTTATAACGATATTCAGGAATTATATTCGAAATGTCCAACTAAAGATGATTTAGAAAACTTGTTAGGAAAACGAAGGTCTAAACGAGGAATGTTCGAGGGAGATTTAGTTGAAGGCGAACTCGAAATTGGTCAAATTGCTGGATTAATTAACGAAATTCTTCCAGTTGAAAAAATAATTAAAAACCTGATTCAAGAATTTGAAACAGCACAAATAGCTATTTCTAAAATTGAATTTTAAAACATCAAAATGAATTTCAAAAACATAATTTTATTAGTATTATTATTTATCGGTTCACATTGTTTCAGCCAATTGTACAGGTTTAAAACCTCTTCAATTTCGGTTTCTGGAAAACTTCCAACCGGAAAATGGGATAAATGGTCCAAAGAAAAAGAAGCCAATTTAGTCATAAGTTTAGATTCTAAAAAAGATAGAATCATTATTTATTCAGAAATTTTACAACTTTTTGACATCGTAGAATATATTGATGAGGTTGTAACACCAACTGACAATACCGTATCGTTTGTTTGTAAAAGCAATGATGGTGAAAATTGTACGATATCAATAATTACTCGAAAAAATCAAAATAACAGAATGCAATTATACATTAATTTCGATGATTTAATTTTAAATTATAATATCGAGAATTTAAAAGAATAAAATTTAAAATTTATTTTCAACCTCAGCAGCTTTTAACATTAAATAATGCAAATCGGTATTTTTCATAAATGGTTTTAGCATTTCGCTCCCTGGTCCAAACATTGCCAATTCTACGTGATCGGCAGTATGTTCCATTGTTACCCAACCAACTGATGTGTTTTTGGTTTGCATATCTGCCAATTCTTGATAAGGCAATTTTTTGTAATTGTACAAACCTTCTTCTTCTTTCAAACCAGTATAATAACCCATCAAAATTTTAGCATCTTCGTCAGAAATAGCTTTTCCATTCCCATATTCAATAATTTCGCGAATTTGGGATAATGAAGTTTCACGACTTATAGAATTTAAAATTCTTTCATTTGAATATTTATAATTTTGCAAACTGTCAAAATTAGCATCGGCTTTTTTTCCATAAATAATTCCTGGATTACCATTTCCGTGATCAGTAGTAATGATTACAAGTGTTTCTTTGTCTTTT
>JAYVBR010000132.1:0-3886 GCA_043750395.1 Bacteroidota bacterium
TTGGTTTTCAAAATTTATTTTGGAAATTTGATTGCAATCGACTTTTTATCATTATTGACTTTAAAAACTTAAAAAAAAAGAATAGATTGTTAATATTTATCTAAAAATATTTTGTTTTAAGATAAATTATTGTTAATTTTACAATCCAAATAACTACATTTATGATAACAACGCATAACGCACAACGCACAACGCACAACGCACAAAATTAAATTTTAGTTTTGTTTTGTTGTTTCTTTTTTCATATAATTTTTTGTTTTCTCAAAATAATTTTGAAGAATTCAACTTGCCACCAAATGGAGTTTTAGATAATGTATTAGATCAAAATGGAAATAAGTATCGATTAATCGATTTGGTTGTAAATCGAACTACTAACAGTAACTTAAGTTCACTAAATAGATCACCCTTAATAAACTGTACTACAACATCTTATTTTAACTTGTTTTTTGAAGCTGGCTCGGGAATGGAGATAGTTGCAGATCCAGTTCAAAATAACATTAATGCTTCAAGACGAGCAACAATTTGTCAAGTTTTTCAGGATTTATCAGCTTTTATTAATTCTCCGTTAACTGCGACAGGCAATAAAGTAAATATTTGGATTCGAAATATTAATAATTTGCAATTACCATCGACAAACGGATTGTTGGGCGTTGGCTCTGGTTTTTATAATTTGCCTAGCAGTGCGACAACAAGTGGCATTGCAGATAATGAAGTATGGAAAACCATACATTCTGGTATCGATTCTTATGCAAATGTATCAGCTCCGTTAGTGTCATCTGGCACCAATTCAAACTCTAGTGGTTTGTTTTATCACGGATATTTAGCTTTAAATTTCAATAACAACAATCTTCCAGCAATAGTTTGGAATACTAATAATACTGCAGCTAATGTTTCAGGTAGGTACGATTTGTATTCTGTTGTTTTGCACGAAATGATGCACGCTTTAGGATTTAACACTTTAATAAACCACAATGGGTTGTCTAGGTTTAATAGTGCTAATTATAGATATTTCGCTCGATATGATCAATTTCTGAAAAGTAATTCTAATATAAATTTATTGAGAAACGCTACGAATTCGACACTTTTTGGGAACGAATACAACTTAAATAACATTGGTGTAAATGCAGTTAGACCTAATTGTAATATTGTTGGTAATATTAATACTGGTCCAGGATCAGACAATACAGTTTGCGGGTCTGCGATAAAATTTGTAGGAATGACCAATACTGTCCCAGTTTACACACCTACTTGCTATGAAAACGGCAGTAGTTTGAGTCATTTTGAAGACCAACATTATCCTACTTGCAACTCAAATTTGTATGGTGGTAATAACAATTACTTTTTGATGTGCAACGCTGGTGGTACTGGTGTAACCAGAAGATATCTTAAACCTGAAGAGCGAAATGCTTTGTGCGACATTGGTTACAACATTAATAATGTTTATGGAGTTAGTGGCGCAAAAATTAACGGAACAAGCACCTCTTTTAATTATGGCGGTACTGCAACTTGTTCAGGAATAACGGTTGCTGGAATCAATGACGGTTTTAATCCAAACAGTACCTACAGTTTTGTTGCACAATTAAATACGAATTTAGTTATAAACAAATCTACACTTTTATTGAATGATAAAAATGCAACAAATATTGAAGCAATCGAAGATGTAACTTCATTTGCGCCAATTGTTCCTGTAATTTCCAATTCAAGTGTTTCAATTTCTGGTAACGATATAACTTTTAATAGTGGTAACGCAGGCTTACATTTATTGAGATATGTACCAACAGCTATAATAAATGGTGTTTTGCAAAGAGGCAATATTACCTATGTTTATGTTTTTGTTCGAGATGTAATTATAGCTTGCCCAGCAATACCGAACACTTGCGATTTAATAATTAACGGCGACTTTGAACAAAACGTCAACAGACCTTTGGGAACTTCGACTGATAATTTAAATTTGAATTGTGGTTGGCAGACATTTGCTGGAACGCCAGATCGCTATAGAACTGTTGAATCTGACAGTAGTTTACAAATTCCTTGTAATTTTCACGGAAATCAATTTGATGCTACTACCAATGTGGGAAGCCGAAGTTATATAGGGATTGGAAATGTACGAAGAGATATTGGACCAATCAAATGGCATGAATTGGTAAAAACCAAATTAAAAGCACCATTAATTGCTGGTGAAACCTATCAATTGTCTTTCAATTCATCGTTGGGAGACAATTGGAGTGGTTCTTCCGTTCGTTTACAAGCTTGTTTAAGTGCAATTGATCGAGTTGAAACTCTTGAAAATGCTGACTTTGATGTTTTAAATGATATTATTTACACTGCAACAAATTATTCAAGTAACACAGCAACTTGGGATACTAATGTTATAACTTTTACTGCGGTTGGTGGCGAACAATATTTATATCTTGGAAATTTACGTTTTGATAATCCTTATACAAATTTAACTTTTAACAATCAATTTCCTAACTGCGGACTTAGTAATCCTGGCAATATTGATAATGATACTTTTGTTTCATATCAATATATAGACAACGTTTCATTAATTCCAGTAAACGGAACGTTTAATTTGCCACTAACAATAACTTGTGCAAATTCAAATCCTATTGACAATCTTGCATTATTAATTAATGGAGTTCCGTTAAATGGGACGTTTACTGGACTTGGTGTTACGATGTCTGCTCAAGGCATTTATTCTTTTGTCCCTACTTTATCTGGAATAGGCAACATTGCAATAACCTATACCTACACAAGTGGTGGTTGTCCAAAATCTATAATTAGAAATATTTATGTTAGCGGCGCTTCAGTTACTCCTATATTCAATGTCATACCAACAATTTGTCGTGGATCAAGTTTTGCTTTGCCACTTGTTTCTACAAACGGCATTACTGGTACTTGGTTACCAGCTTTTAATAATCAAAACACAACAACCTACACATTTACACCCAACGCCAATTCGTGTGGAGTACCAACAACAAGAACTGTTACAATAAATCCGACTTTGGCAACAACCCCACTTTTTAATCCAATACCAGCAATTTGTTACGGAGCTGCATTAAGTTTGCCTTCAACTTCTATCAACGGTATTTTTGGAACTTGGTTGCCAGCTATAAATAACACCCAAACAACAATTTACACATTTACACCAAATGGAGGAACTTGCAGTAGCACAACAACTTTAACGGTTGTTGTACAACCTGAAACAATAACTATTAGTGGCAATCTTACTGCTTGCATTGGTACTCCTAATAATTATGCTTGTAATGTATCAGGTGGTACTTGGTCGTTTTCTAATTCAGCAGTTGGTGTTATAAGTCAACTTGGTAGATTTGTCGGCATTACTGCAGGTTCAGGAACCATAACTTATACTCTAACAACTGGTACTTGCACATTAACAACGACATTGGTAGTACAAGTTGTTAATCCAAACATTGAATCAATTTTTAGTTTTCCTACAACAATTTGCAACAATACTTTAGTTCCTGTTTTGCCAAATATTTCAGACAATGGTATTCCAGGTTATTGGCTTCCGGATGTAATTGTTCCGAATCAAGACGCAACTTACTTTTTTAAACCAATAACTGGCTGCAATCCTGGTCTTACAATAGCGATAAATTTTATTGCTAACGGTTTACTTGTTGCCAATGATGATGTTTATAACATTCCGTTTTCTAGTACAAGTCAAATATCTCCAAATATTTTATTAAACGATACTTTTAATGGTGTAACATTAACCAACAATTCATTAGGTCTTTCAGTTTTTATTATTAGTTTACCCGATTTTGGAATTACAGGTAATACTGATGGTACATTGAATATCCCTGCTGGTTTGGCTTTTGGAGAGTATATTATAAAAGTTAGAACGAGAAACTCTTGTCTAAAT